>JBDTTO010000148.1:0-6991 GCA_039930585.1 Gemmatimonadaceae bacterium | reverse complement strand
TTGTGGCCGAAATGCGACCAATCATGCGCGAAGTTTCGTACGCGGGTGATACCCATCTTTACCAGCGTCGCGCAAGCTGCTGCCGATTCTATCTGTTACCGTCTGGTAATTTGTGCGCCAGTTGCCCACTGGTGTCCGACGAGGAACGCATGCAACGCAACATTGAATGGATGAAGACGCAGCACGAACGCGCACTTCGACCTCGAGGTCACGACTAAGTCGCGTTCGCTTGCTACTGTTTCCTGATCGGTTTTTCCAGCTTCTTGAGTGCGTCCTTTCCGACCCAACGCGTCCACGCATTTTCTGATTCGGATAGCTGCGCCGCCAATTCGCGCGCGTCATGACGTAACCGCTCACTGCGTAATCCAATGGCCCGGAGTGCCCAGTTTGCACCCTTGCTCACGAAATTTCGCTCGTCCTGCGCTGCGCGTTCCACGAGAGACAACATGTCCGCGAACTTTTCATCGTCAATCGTTTTGATGTGCAGTGCCATTGTCGCAAGCAACGCCACACCGGTTCGTTTCTGAATTTCGCCGGACATGCGTGACCACTTCGTGATTTTCTCCCACGCATACGGCGAACGCTCAAACGCGTGCCAGCAAACCGTGTCACAAATGGCCCAGCTGTCAAAATCATTGACCCACGCGTCCATCTGCGCTGGCGACATGCGTTCGGGTTCGCTGAGATACGATGCCATCATTCGCGCTTCGTAACAACCCGTTTCCCAGAGCGCCATCGCTACATCGTGATGCCGTCCCAGTGATTTCGCATACTTCAACATCACTCCAACCGGCACACCAAACGCGTTGTCCGCCGGAATTCCGTAGCGCACCATGCCGTCGCGCGTGGCCTTGGTCGCGTTGCGCTTGAGCCACGTCACAATCGAATTTGCTTGTTGCCCGGACGATTCCGATTTAACTGATGCTTTCTCAACAGTCGTCTTCCGGGCGGCAGGCACGCGTTTGGCAATTGGCGCGACCTTCTTCGCAACTTTGCTGGCAGCTTTCTTCGCCCCGCTACCCGCAACTTTTTTCGCTGCTTTTTTTGCAACAGCTTTCGTCGCGGGTTTTGTTGTCTTCCTGGCTGCCATTGGTTGTCAGATTGTAGTGATTGTCGAAACTACTTCGTCGCAGAACGAACGAACAACTTTCCACCAAGCCACGCTGTTGGCGAAACCTGCGGACACCGCAAGCACACTTCGTCCAGTGTGACGCTCTGGAGTTGCAAACGTCGCCGCGTTCATTTGAGTGTCTCCATGAGTTCGTCCAGCCGTTGATATCCCGCTTGCATGCCTGCCGTCATACCGGTTTGCAGTGCGCCATCGCGCGCTTCTTTTGACGAATACAAAATCAGTTGATGCATTCGGGTCCGGCCATTGTTTTCCGTGAACGTCATCGTGCCCCGGGTTTCACCACCGGTCCAATCCTGATCAAACAGTTGCGTGTTGACGATTCGTTCCGGCCTGACAAGCTCACGAAATTCGCCACCCATTCCCATTTCAGTGCCGCTGTCCTTCCGCCACACGTAGCGATACTTACCGCCAACGCGCGCATCAACTTCGCACACGGGCATGGTCCATCCCGGCGGTCCCAACAACCATTGGCGCACGAGTTCGGCTTCGGTGTGACAGCGAAACAACAATTCACGCGGCGCATCAAACTCACGAATGATGACAATTTCCAGATCGTTGTCCGTTTCGACAGTCAGTGGATTCACGGCTTTCATATTCAGTTCCTCTTGCGTTTTGGTTTGTTGGTCAGCGCTGCGGTTGTTTTTGCCGACGTCGATTTTTCTGCAGTCACGTTCTCATCGGATGCGGTCTGCGGCGCGATGTATTTCGACGGATCCTGCATCAGCTGATCAAGCAACACATCCAGGCGCTTGTAGCTGAACTCCCAGAACTTCCGGTACTCCTCCAGCCATCGATGCGCCTCGCCCAACGGCTTGGCTTCGAGCTTCCGTGGACGTCGCTGTGCGTCCTTCGCACCCGAAATCAGGCCCGCACTCTCCAGCACCTTGAGGTGCCTCGAGATGGCCGGCTGCGACATGCGGAACGGTTCTGCCAGCTCGCTCACGGAGGCGTCCCCCGAGGCCAGGCGCGCGAGGATGGCGCGCCGAGTGGGGTCGGCCAGAGCGGCGAAGGTGGCGTCCAACTGGTCAGAAGTCATCGTATATAGCCTCTATGTTTCATAACGTAGTTGTTATTTACACGCTAGTCGGCGGACGTCAAGCCTGGACTTCCCTGTTCGAAAGAAACCGTTGCCGCGCACTGCCCCGGCGTCGCATGTTCTGGTTTCCCGCTGCCCGATCGATCCCCATCTCGGATGGACTCAATGGCCGTGATTCAACCGTCGCTCACTTGGCGCCTCGCAAGAGCGATCGCGCTGTTCTCGCTTCCCTGCACCGCCGTCGCGCAGACCGCTCCCGCCGCACGACCGCCGCGTGATCCCATGCAGGAAGGATTGCCGCTGCGTCCAACGCGCACACTTTCATTCACGACAAAGTCCGGCAACTGGATGTCGTCGGATGTCAGTCGCGACGGTGCGACAATTGTTTTTGATCTGCTGGGTGACATCTACACGATGCCAATTGGCGGTGGCAAAGCGACGGCGCTCACGCGCGGCATGGGCTTCGACGCACAGCCACGTTTCTCGCCTGATGGAAAGAAAGTTGTGTATGTGAGTGATCGCACGGGCGGTTACAACTTGTGGACGATTTCGCTCGACAAAAAAGACACCGTGCAAATCACCACTGGCAACACGAACACGTACGAATCGCCGGTGTGGACGCCCGACGGTCAATACATCGTGGCTACGCGCGGACAGAAGTTGTGGTTGTTTCCCGCAAAAGGCGGAACGGGCATTCAGCTCATTCGCGGCGTTGGTCCAACTGCGGCACCTGCAGGTGGTGCTGCGGATGTCGAGCGACAGGAAGGCCCGGCGTTTGGAAAAGATCCGCGCTACGTCTACTTCGCATCACGACGCGGCAGCTGGGTCTACAACACACCACTCGGCGATTACTCCCTCATGGAGTACGATCGCGAAACCGGCTTGACGAGCACTAAAGAGAGTCGCTGGGGTTCTGCGTTTCGTCCAACACTGTCGCCCGATGGAAAATGGATGGTGTACGGCACGCGGTATGTCGACCAAACGCGTCTGCGCATTCGAAATCTTGCGAGCGGCGAAGAAGATTGGTTAACGGGCGCCGTGCAACGTGATGACCAGGAATCGCGTGCGACGCTTGATGTGTATCCGGGCATGAGCTTTACGCCCGATTCGAAAACACTCGTCACAACATGGGATGGAAAATTCTGGAAGGTTGATGTCGCAAGCAAGAAGGCGACGGAAATTCCATTTGAAGTAGACGTCGTGCAGGCACTCGGCCCAAAGGTCGCGTTCAATTATCCGATTTCTGATTCCGCGACGTTTGTTATCAAGCAGATTCGCGACGCAACGCCCAGTCCCGATGGAAAACGTCTCGCGTTTGTCGCGCTTGATCGGTTGTACATCATGGATTATCCGAACGGCACGCCAAAGCGACTCACGAATTCAAATTTTGGCGAATTTGAACCAACGTGGAGTCCGGATGGTCAGTACATCGCGTTCACAACGTGGGCAGACACGATTGGGTATCTCTCGCGCATTCGAAGCGATGGTTCGGGTGGTGCGCAACGACTCACGCCGCAAGGCGGATTCTGGAGCGGGCCGGTATACACGCTGAATGGTGCACGCATTGTGGCGTCACGCGGTCCGTCGCGCGGTTTTCGTACGGGCAGCGGCGGACGCGCCGGCGGTGCAACGGAGCTTGTGTGGATTCCGTCTGGTGGTGGTGATGCAACGTTCATCGCCAGCAACGCGGGCAATGCGCAGTTCAGCCGTCGCGATACGTCCCGCATTTTCGCATACAGCGGCAATCGCGGTTTGTATTCGATGCGCTGGGATGGCACTGACGTGAAGTCAATTCTTCGCGTACGCGGACCTGCTGCGGCGCCCGCAGGTGGTGGTGGTGGCGGTGGACAAGGACCGGCCGCATCATGGGTGCAACTGTCGCCCGACGGTCAGCATGTGTTGGCGCAAGTGAATCTCGATCTGTTCTACATTCCGGATGTGCCGTGGCCGGGCGGAACCGAACCGACTGTTACCGTTGGTGGAACAGGTGCGAATCAGGATTTTCCATCCAAGAAACTCACCGACATCGGCGCACAATTTCCGTCGTGGACCAATGATAGCAAAGGCGTGCACTGGACGATTGGTAATGCACACGCCGTCTACGACATTGATCGTTCGTACGCGTTTGATGATTCCGTCCGCAAAGTTACGCCCGCTGGTCGCGCCGGTGGTGCGGGTGGCGCGGGTGGCGACTCTACCGCCGCAAGCGCCGCTCCCCCTCGGGTGCAGTACAAGCCTGTTGAAACGCGCATTCGGTTGTCAGCTGAACGCGACATTCCGAAATCCAGCGTGGTACTGCGCAACGCGCGCATTCTCACGATGGGCGGCGCGAACGTCATTGAAAAAGGCGACATCGTCATCACGAACAATCGTATCGCAGGCGTAGGTCGGAGCGGCTCCGTGAAAGTGCCGGCGGGCGCGCAGTCGTTCGACATGAAAGGCATGACCATCTCGCCAGGATTCGTTGACACACACGCACACTTGCGCGTGACCAACGGTATTCACCGCGACCAATTATGGAGCTACGCGGCCAATCTCGCGTACGGCGTGACAACCGCACGCGATCCACAAACGGGCACTACGGATGTGCTCACGTACGAAGATCAAGACAAAGCCGGCAAAGTATTATCACCGCGCATCTACAGCACCGGCCCTGGTGTGTTTGCGGCTGAGAACATTCGGAATCTTGAAAACGCACGCACGGTTCTCAAGCGCTACTCCGATTACTACGACACGAAAACCATCAAGGAATATCAAACGGGCAATCGTGAAGTGCGTCAGTGGGTGATTCAGGCTGCCAACGAATTGAAGCTGATGCCCACCACCGAAGGTGGCCTTGATGTAAAGATGAACATCACGGAAGCGATTGACGGCTACAGCGGCCACGAACATTCAATTCCAACATATCCGCTGCAGTCGGATGTCATTCGTTTGCTGGCCGAATCGGGTATCGCTTACACGCCCACCATCATTGTTGCGTATGGCGCACCGTGGGCAGAAAATTACTGGTACGAACATCAGGATCTGTTGAATGATGCGAAGCTGCAGCTCTTCACACCGTGGAGCGAACTGGAAGGAAAAATTCTGCGTCGCGGTGGTTCACCCGGTGCGGTAACAACCATGGGACAGGCCGGGTGGTTTCATGATTCGCAGTACGGCACCAAACTCATGGCGACTGACATCAAGCATCTCATTGATGCAGGCGGCACGGCCGGCGTTGGTTCGCACGGCCAGCAACAGGGCGTGGGTTATCACTGGGAATTGTGGAACATCGGCTCGGGTATGACACCGATGGACGCGATGAAAGTCGCCACGATTCACGGCGCGCGCGCGCTTGGTTTGGCCAATGACCTTGGCTCAATCGAAAACGGCAAGCTGGCCGATCTCGTGATTTTCAGTAAAAACCCAATCGAGAATCTGTCGAACTCTGCGGCAATCAAATACGTCATGAAGAATGGCCGCATGTACGACGCGACCAATCTTGATGAGGTGTATCCACGCAAAGTGAAAGGCGCGCCATTCTCGTGGAACGAAGACGATTCACCAACGCGAGACAAGTTGCGTAATCCGAAATAGTCTCGCGCTGGTTAACGCTCTAATAAGCCATGCTGGGTGCTAGAAGATTTTTCCCTTCTCACCCTGCATGGCTTTGCGCACCAATGGCAGTGGCATCGGTCCAAGCCCAATGAACTCGTCATGAAATTTCTGGAGTGAATACGCGGCGCCCATCTTTGTTTTGTATTCTTCGCGCAGCTTGAGAATGGCCAGCTTTCCCATGGTGTAGTAGCCATACAAAGCGTCGCTGGTGCCGCGACGGGCTTCGGAAACGGCAACAGGTTTCACCTGATGCGCCTGCTCCTGAAACATTTTGGTTGCCTGTTCGACCGTCATACCTTGCGTGTGCATCTTGATGCCAACAATGAAGCGTACGTTCCGCAAAAGTGCATCCTGCATTTGTGCCAGGCGGTATTTCGGATCGTTGTTGTGGAAGCCTTCGTCCAGCATCATCTGCTCCGCATAGTGCGCCCAGCCTTCTGCATTCGCGCTGGAAGCAAACAGCGTGCGCGTGATAGATGGAAATTCCTTCGCGTGCAGAAACTGCGTGTAGTGACCCGGATAGACTTCGTGCACCGATACGTTCGAAATCATTGGATAGTACCATTGATGCATGAACTCTTCCTGCTCTCCCTTCGTCATGCGCGGATCGGGCAGCGTCATGTTGTAACGCGCATCGAGCTTGGCTGTTTCGAGTGGCCCAGGTGTTTCCATTGATGCTGACGTTGTCGCGCGCATGAACGGCGGCGTTTCGAATACGTGCGCCGATGGTGCGTCAGTCACAATCGTTATGATGTGTTTGTCGATGAGAAACTGCCGCAACGAATCGAGGGTTGCTTGTGTCGCCTGCAACAGTTTGTCCGGAGCCGGATGATCAACTTCAAGTGACGCCAGCACCTGCGATGCCGTTTTTGTCGGGTCAATCAGCTTTGCTGCAGCCTGAAACGCCGTTTCATTCGCCTGCAGATTTGCCTCGGCCACTTTGAGCAGTTCATCAAGAGGCGTGTCGATCATGTCGCTGGCCATCAACGCTTTCGCATACGTATCCGCGCCGTACGCAAAACTTCCATTTGATTTCGGAAGCAATTCGGTTTGCATCCACTTCTTGTAATCACCCAGCGCAACTATCACGCTGTCGTTCACGCGGTGAAATTCAACGACCAACGCAGTGTCCGTAACTTCGGTAAATGCGGCGACCAGGTCCGATTTGAGAAAGTTGATATTTCCGTCAATCTGATTGAGCGCAATTTCAGTGTAAATGTGTGGCG
>JBDTTO010000147.1:0-7049 GCA_039930585.1 Gemmatimonadaceae bacterium | reverse complement strand
GGCGGACAGCTGGCGCTCTGGTTGGCCTCACCGAGCGCGCCCGCGCGCGGCACTCCGCTCCATCGCGAGGCACCAATCAAAGTGCATGGCGTCGTTGCACTGGGTCCGATAACGGATATGCGCGAATATCAAACACGCCAGCTCAAGAGTTGCGGCAACCCGGCAATCGAATCGGTGCTTGGTGGTTTGCCCGACGATGTGCCTGATCGCGTGCGAATGGTTTCGCCAATCGAGCTGCTGCCACTTCGCGTACCAACCACACTGGTGGCTGGTGAACAGGATGGCATTGCGCCCGCGGCTTCGTTGAACGCCTACGCAACTGCGGCCCGCGTCAAAGGTGATCGCGTGCAGATTTTTGCGTCACCAAACGAGGGCCACTTTGATGTGCTCGCGCCATCGCGCGCGTCGGGGAAGGCTGCAATTGCGGCGGCACTTGGGATGCTGAACGTCAGGAAATAGTTACCAGGTGACGAAAGTCACACGACAGCTGATACACACTCAAGCCTTTACAGGCTGCTCTCGAAACGACAACCTCAAGCAGTGCTTCGCACCACGTTTTTCCAGTTCCCTTCACCCACCCGGAGTACACGCATGAAAGACGCGCAGATTGCTGCACTGATTCGCAAGACCGCAGCAAAAGCTTCGCAGCCCAAAAAGCCGGCCCGCGCCAGCTTTGATTCAACATTGGAAGCAACACGCGGCGGCAAAGAACCAATTGATGGCACTGATGCCGAACAGATTTTCAAAGAGATGAAAAAACGCGAATTCTGATTTTGCAGTGGTAGTGCGCAGTTAATTACTGCAGGCGTCCGACAATGGCAGTGACGTTATCGCTGCCACCACGATCAAGCGCCAATTGAATCAGATCACGAACGGTTTGCTCCGCTGAATGCGTTGTCTGCAAAGCGGCCTGCAATTCGCTGTCCGTGACATGCTTGGTCAGCCCGTCGCTACACAGCAGCATGACGTCGTTCCATTCAATGTTTGTGGGTACCGTAATTGGTGTTGTCTCGCTGCCGCCCAGCGATGACATCAACACGTCACGCCATTGCGACGTTTCCGCTTGCGACGGCGTGATCGCTTTTGCCTCCACCAATGCCGCAGCCATGGTCTGATCGGTGCTGAGCAGCTCCAGCTCATTGTTGCGCAAGCGATAACAGCGACTGTCGCCTACGTGAATGAGATACGCCCGCGGCCAGATGGCCATTACCATCGTCAGCGTTGTCGCTGTTCCCGCGGCTTGCTCACGCACGTGTTTGTCGGCATCCAGCATGGCCTTTTGCAATTCGGCGAGAAAGGGCTCATCGCCCTGCTTGACGTCATAACACTTGAGGCAATGCGCCACGTAATGCGCGACGCTGCGAACTGCGGTGCCACTCGCGACATCGCCATCAGGGCGGCCACCGACTCCATCGGCAACCATAAACAGGTATCCCTGCGCGCCGCCGCGCAGATCACCCAGCGATTGCACATCCAGACTTGATGAATGCACCGAGAGTGACTTGTGCAACGACGCAATCAAAAACTGATCCTCGTTTTCCGAACGCACTTTTCCGCTGTGCGTCATGCCAAAGAGATCGATGTCTTTGGAGTGAGGACGTTTTGACTGCCCCTTCGCCGCCGCGTCTGGGACTGGAGTGATTGCCGGTGCGGTCATGTTCGTTTATTCGGTAACGTCGGTGTCGACCTGGCCGGATATCCGTCGCGAGACAAACGACCATGACATGCCGGCGCACAACAGAATCGAGAGAGAAAACAGGATGACGTGCGCAACACCGCGTCCGCTGGTCGCGTGCACGATGTTGAGATCAATCAGCAACCAAATCACACCACCAAGAATTGCCGCCGACAAAATTGCACCTGGCAGGCCCAGTGAGCGCCGCGTTGCATTCAGGAAGATGGCCCACGCCGCCACCAACAACACGCCAACCAGAAACTTGAGAGCCGGCGGTCCGGCCGTCACCGTTCCGTCGCGCAGCGGCGCGATTGCCCAGTGGTAAAACGAATAACCTTCCGGATTCCACGTCCCATAAACCAGAAGCAGAGCCACCACGTAGCGCGTTATCAACCCACCTATCGAAAGATTCTCGCGCTGCATGAATTCTCCTCTGATGCTACGTTGCCGGATGTGACTGCAGGGCTGGCCAAGAGTTCGCGCCAGCCTTTAACGAAATTACAGGGCCTCGTACACCAAGGCCACCCAATTCGACACCGTTCGCTGACATCCCGCGTAGGAGCTGGAAGTCGCTTCGCCGCCGCTCGAACCAATCGGCGAATCTGTCCCCGATGTCTTCATCCCGATGTCTTCATCCCGCGGTCACCCACATGTCACCAGATCCCGCATTCGTCGCGCTTCAAACTGCCCTGAGCGGACGCTTCTCCATCGAGCACGAGTTGGGCCGAGGCGGAATGGGGATCGTCTATCTCGCGCGCGACGTGCAATTGCAGCGCCAGGTGGCCATCAAACTGCTCACCCCATCGCTGTCGGCCAACAGCACCATGCGGCAACGATTTCTTCGGGAAGCACATCTGGCCGCACAATGTTTTCATCCGCACATCGTGCCGATTCACGGGGTTGAAGAAAGCGGCGATCTCGCCTGGTTTGTCATGGCGTACGTGCGCGGCGAATCTTTGGCAGAACGCGTGCGTCGAACAGGACCGCTGTCGTCCGAAAATGTGCGTCGGCTCGCGCAGGATATTGGATGGGCACTTTCGTACGCGCACGAACGCGGCATGGTGCATCGCGACGTGAAGCCGGAAAACATTCTGATTGATGCCTCAAGCGAACGGTTTCTGCTGGCCGATTTTGGAATCGCACAGCGACACGACACTCCCAATTTCACTTCGCACGTTGCGTCGGCAACTGCGGAGCACGTCAACAAATTGGTTGACGCAGCGCTTGATCAGGACGATGCGAAAAAACGAATGGTGATTGGCGCGGGAACGCCGCGTTACATGGCGCCCGAACAGGCGCGCGGCGATGCAATTGATGGTCGTGCCGATCTCTACGCATTGGGCGCATCCCTGTTCTTTGCCGCATCAGGACGACCGCCGTTTGATGCTTCCAGTTCCTCGGCGCTGCTCTACCAACATGCGGCCGCACTACCACCAAACGTGCGCACGTTTGCACCAGCGCTGCCAACGAATCTCGCGGACGCAATTGATCAGTGCCTGGC
The DNA here is from genome assembly GCA_039930585.1 of Gemmatimonadaceae bacterium. Taxonomy (GTDB): domain Bacteria; phylum Gemmatimonadota; class Gemmatimonadetes; order Gemmatimonadales; family Gemmatimonadaceae; genus Gemmatimonas. Next base: position 3,873 of record JBDTTO010000147.1, on the reverse strand, counting down.
GAAAATTCCAGATCAACGATTTGTGAACGCCGCCGCGTTTGTTGACGCAGTCAAACCGCTCGAGACCCAGCAAGCGCTGCCGCTCGCACTGCTGCCTGCGCACGAGAACATGGATGGCGCGAAGTCTGCACTCGGATGGAGCGCGGTGATTGGCGCCACGTCAGTTTTGCTGATGCTTGGCGAAGCCGACCACTCATTGCCACGCGATATCATTTTTGCACTTGGCGCAGCACTGTCTGGTTTCATGGCGTTTGTATCGTCGTTACGCGTCGTGGAGGCGGTGCAGACAACCGGCAAAGCGCTTCAAAGCGGCCACACAATACGCGATGCCGAGAGAGCGTTGACGGGCAACGTCTCGGCGGTTCCGGTTTCATCCAGCGATCGCAAGCAAGGATGGACGCGCATCGGTATGGGTTCGGCACTGGCGTTGGCGCAAGGACATCTTTCTCGCCTTCACGGAATTCCGGAGGTTGTTGAAGCATTGAACCAGGTATTTCTGATTTTTGCGCCCGCCTACCTCGTTGGTCGCGGAACCGTTGGCGTGACGCGCGGCACACGGTTTCGGCGTTGGCTGAACGAGAAGATCGAAAAACCAATCGCGCATGGCGCCGCCCTGTTGGCGCGCAGGATCTACACGCCCGGCGCAGCGACGGAGACTCATGCGGTTCCCGACGCAGCAACTGAAATGTTTTTGGAACGTGCGGTGAACGCGGCTATCGCCAACTTGTCGCCGCAGCAACAAAAAGAAATGAAGGAAGTCGCCGCGGCGGCTACTGCACTGGCGCACGACGCCGAACGGTTGCGTGTGCGCGACCTGGCGTTGCAGGACGCACTGCGTTTCGCGCGCCAGGAAGTAACGGACGAAGCCCGCACGCAACGGCTTGACGAACTGGGCGCCGAACGTCTCGCGGTGCAGAACCGGCTGGCCACAATAATTGCTGCACTCGAAACGATGAGGCTCGACCTTTTGCGTCTCGAGACGTCGAACGGCGCCCGCACAGGCCTTACGACCCATCTTGGGGTTGTGAGAGACCTGGCCTACCGAGTAGATGCGGCGGCCGAGTTGCGGGCATATCTTGCGCATTCCACCCCTACGCCGGTGTAGAACCTGATGAGGCCAGCCCGATGAGCACGACCGACAAAGGAACCGAAAAACCGTTCCTCACTGCCGAGTGGCGCGACCTCATCATTCTCACGTGGACAGTGGAACCGAGCGTGCTCCGCGCGCTCCTGGCACGAGGCACTGAGCTTGACACATGGAAGGGCGACGCCGTCGCGAGTGTCGTCGCCTTTGATTTCAGTGAAACGCGAGTACACGGATTGCCCGTTCCGTTTCACACACGATTTCCCGAAGTGAACCTGCGCTTTTACGTACGCCGCAAAATGGCGGATGGCACCTGGCGCCGCGGCGTTTCGTTTGTGAAGGAAATGGTCCCACACGCGCTGATCGCAACGGCCGCCCGTCGTTTGTATGGCGAACCGTACGAAGCGATGCCAATGAATCGCGTGGCCGTGCCCGAAGCGCCACTGACAGAAGCCAGCACCGGCGCTACGCGATCACTCGTGTACGAGTGGAAACGTGACGGCGAGTGGGAACGCGTGCTTGCGCTGCTCACATCGCCGCCACGTGCGATGCGCGGCGACTCGATCGAAGAATTTCTGGCCGAACAACAGTGGGGCTACACGCGCCGTCACGACAAACCAACGCTCGAGTATCGCGTTGAACATCCGCGCTGGCGCATTACGCCGGTCACCGATTGTTATCTCGAAGCCGACATCGCTTCGCTGTTTGGTCGCCCGTTTGCCGAAGCACTGTCAGCCCCGCCCCTGTCCACATTTGTCGCCGAGGGATCGGCGGTGAGTGTGTTTCCTGGCCATCCCATGGAGTCATGATGCGATTTCGGTTTCTTCGCACCGTAGTTGTTGGCGCCGTAGTTGCCCTTGCTGCATGCAGCAAGACTACCGATGCACCAAAAGACGCACCGAAGGTTGCAAACGGGCCAGCGTTGCCCGATGGACGCACCCCATCAACACTCGTAAATGCGCTGGACTCCGCGACGATGGTTCGGATGGAGCAGCGGACAGGCGAGTGGAGCGAAGCGGATGCATCGTCCAAGTGGCGTGCGATGGCGAGCGGCGGGAAGATTCGTCTGATTGACGAAACGATGACGGTTGGCGAAAGCAGTTCGCGTCGCATCACGCACTATTTCACCGACGACGGAAAATTGGCCGCGTTTATCGAGTTTCGGATTCAGACCGTAATGTCCGGAAACAAGTCGCCCGAGAAACAGTTTGTGTTGTTCAAGCTGGAATTCGCCGGTGATTCAACAACGCGCACCGAGAAGACGGTGAACGGCGTGGGGCAACCTGTGCAATCCTTCGAAATTGAAAACGCGCGCAAACACTCGATGGCGTTGTTTGCCGCGGCGCAAACCGCCCCAGTAACATTACCGGCAAAGCCATGACGGACTTCGAAACACTTGGCGCATTTTATCTGGGCAAGAACTTCGATATTGCGACGCGCAAACGCAGTGAAAACTTTGTGTTGTATGATTCCAAGGATCTGACTACACACGCCGTCATCGTTGGCATGACGGGTAGCGGCAAGACCGGACTTGGCATCTCGATTATCGAAGAAGCGCTTATCGACAAGATTCCGGTTATTGCAATTGATCCGAAAGGTGATCTGGGCAATCTCGCGCTGCAGTTTCCGGGGTTATCGGCAAGCGAATTTCGGCCATGGGTTGATGCGCAACAAGCGTCCAACGCCGGATTGACGGTTGATGCATACGCCGAACAGCAAGCGAATTTGTGGCGTGATGGTTTGGCGGGATGGGGCGAAGATGCCGCACGAATTCAACGATTGCGCGATGCGGCAGACGTCGCGATTTACACACCTGGCAGCACCGCAGGCAGACCGATTTCGATTTTGCAGGCGTTCTCTGCGCCGCCGGCTGCTGTGCGAGAAGACGGCGAAGCGTTTCGCGATCGTGTTGATGCAACCGCAACAAGTGTGCTGGCATTGCTTGGCGTGGAAGGCGATCCGATGTCGAGCCGAGAGCACATTCTGTTGGCGAATTTGTTGTCGAATGTGTGGAGCGAGGGAAAAGATCTCGACCTGGCCGGATTAATTGGCGCGATTCAAACGCCACCGTTCACGACTATTGGTGTGATGCCACTTGATAGCGTGTTTCCGCCAAAAGATCGCCTCGCGCTGGCGATGAAGCTGAACAATCTGTTGGCCGCGCCCGGATTTCAGGTGTGGATGCAGGGCGAAGCGCTGAGTACCGCAAACCTGTTGTACAGTGAAACGGGTAAGCCACGTTGTTCGGTGGTGTCTATTGCACACCTGAACGATGAAGAGCGCATGTTCTTTGTGACCATGCTGCTTGCGGACATTCTCGCATGGATTCGCACGCAACCGGGCACGGGTTCGTTGCGCGCAATTTTGTATATCGACGAGCTGTTTGGTTATATGCCGCCGGTGGCGAATCCGTCGTCGAAGATTTTGTTGTTGACGTTACTGAAGCAGGCACGCGCGTTTGGACTTGGTGTTGTGTTGTCCACGCAAAATCCGGTTGATCTCGATTACAAGGGCTTGTCGAACACGGGCACCTGGTTCATTGGTCGCATGCAGACCGAACGAGACAAGGCGCGCGTGATGGAAGGGTTGGAAGGCGCATCCAATGGTGCGGCGTTTGATCGCGGTGCGATGGAAGCAACGATTGCCGGATTGGGCAAACGCGTATTTCTGATGCACAGTGTTCACGAAAACGCACCGGTGACATTCGAAACGCGCTGGACACTGTCGTATCTCGCGGGTCCGATGACGCGTGAACAGATCAAGACGGTAACCGCATCGTCGAATGCGGC
>JBDTTO010000146.1:0-7067 GCA_039930585.1 Gemmatimonadaceae bacterium | reverse complement strand
CCGGGCGGACACACACTGCTGTTGCGTCGTATTGGATATCACAGCGTTGAACGCCGAGTAACGTTGTTGCCGGGCGCCAACCTGCAGTTTGCTGTTGCGATGTCCGCCGTGCCGCAGCAGCTGGACCGTGTAGTAGTTGAAGCACCGGGAATTTCGCGCAGACGTGGCACGTCAAGTATTGGCGGAACTGTTTCGGATTCTGCGGGACATTCAGTGGTCGGTGCTGACGTGCGATTGCTGGGCAGCGGCCTTTCCACGATCACAGATTCAAGCGGGACATTTCTTTTTCAAGGTCTCGCTCCCGGACCGTACATTGTGCGCGCGCGTCGCGAAGGATTAGCCGCTGGAAACGCAGCGATGCAAATTGCGGACGACGACAACCGCGGAATTACAATGAAGATGTATGGATTGCCGCTCAAGACTCGTGCGAAAGACGTTCCGCTTGCAAGTGGATTCGGCATCGCCGATCTGGGTTACGCAGCCTTTGACCGCCGCGTGCGCTCGAGACTGACGTCGGCGCTTTTTGGTCCTGCCGACATGTTTCGCGCCGACCGCGCGTCGTTGGATTTCATGTTTCGTCAGTATCGCGAAACTGGCGGAACACGCCGACGCTCGGCCACCACGAACGAAGGCGTTGGTTCAACCGAAGATGGTGACTGCCTGTTGATTGACGGCCGTCGTGCGATGTATCGTCCGCTGTCAACCTATTCAAGCGTCAGTGTCTTGCTGGCGGAGGTGTTCCGCGCGAATGCGTCGGTGGACGATTTTACAGTCTCCGAAATGCAATCCCTCAGAGAATGCCGCGGCACGATGGACCATCATCCGACGTATTACGTGCTGTGGACTCGCGCAATGAGATGACGTCCGGGCGCGCCCTGGCTACGTTTCAGAATGATCCCACTGGTGCTGCTCGCCGGATTTCTCGGCGCTGGAAAGACCCGATTTCTCACTGATGTAGTCCCACTGCTGCACAATGCGGGAATTCGGGTTCGTATCGTACTCAATGATTTCGAGAACGCGAACATTGATGCGGAGCGACTGGGTTCACTGAATGCGCTCGTTACGCCACTCAATGGCGAGTGTGTTTGTTGTACGACGCTGCCGGAGCTGATGCAAACGTTGCAAGGAGTTCCGCCCGATCCCGGTAGCGTGCTGCTGATAGAAGCAAATGGTGCTACCGATGCAATTGAGTTATTGGCCAATCTCACGACAGACCGCCGGATGGCGCACTTCACACCACCGCTGCAACTGACGGTCATTGACGCTGCGCGTTGGCAAAAACGTTGGTGGCATAACGCACTTGAGCGCTCGCAGACGGTCACCGCCACGCATGTGTTTCTCAACTGGACACAAAAACTATCCGCCGACCGGTTGAGCGTTGTGGAGCACTCCATTCGTGATGTTGCACCGCGCGCTGCATTCACGTCACCAGCACAATTCGCTGCATCGTTGACGGAAATCGTGCGGCAGGTGCGAGATACCCCACAGCGCAAAACTACGCTGCCAACAGCAGCGTTTGCGTCAGATTCGACAGATAGTCCGCACGAACACCACCATCATGCGCATACATTTGCCAGCGTTGCGTTTTCATTGCCACGCGAAGTTTCGCGTGAGCCATTCTTGCAGTTTGTCCGAACGTTGCCCATCGAAGTCGTGCGGGCAAAAGGGTTGGTACGTTTTCAGAACGAACCGGGCGTAATGTTTGTGTGGAACAAGTTGCCCGATGGAAATCGCGTCGAGCTGGACAAGGTGACGCCGCACGAATCAGCGCCACCAAGTGCGCTATTTATTGGCGTAGCAATGCCCGTGGCAGATCTTGCTGCGCGAGTCGCACGATTAACTCCAATCGCGGAGTAGCTGCGATAAAATTTTGTCGTGCGACTCGGCCCGGCAATTCAGGAAAGGAACTTGACCATCGCGGCGCTTACTTCGTCGGCATGTGTCCACAACATGCCATGTGGCGCGCCTTTAACGATGATGTATTCCGCGCCTTTTATCATTTTTGACGAAAGAGCGCCGGTGGCCGTGATGGGTAGAATGCGGTCGGCGTCGCCATGCATTACGAGCGTTGGGATATCGAAGCGGTCCAGATCTTTGCGGAAGTCTTCGTACCACGCAGCCACGCATTCGAAGTCAGCGATTGCTGAGGAACCGGCCGCAACATTACAGCTTGCGTCGATTACTTGTTGACTGATGAGTTTTCCCAGCGTTAGATCGGCGTTGTAGAAATTGCCGAAGAATTCGCGAAAGAATGCGAAGCGATCTATTTGAACGGCTGCTCCAATGCCGTCAAACATTGCTTTGTCCTGCCCTGCTGGATTGTCTGGGGCTTTGAGCAGATACGGTGGCACGCCTGAGATGATCATCGCTTTGCTGATGCCCGCACTTCCGTACTTGCCAATGTACCGCGCAACTTCGCCGCCACCCATTGAGAAGCCGCCAAGTGCGACGTCTTTCAGATCAAGCGTGGTAATCACTTTGCGCAGATCTTCCGCAAATGTGTCGTAGTTGTATCCGGTACTTGGCTGACTCGATTTGCCAAATCCGCGACGATCGTACGTGATTACGCGACATCCGGCCTTGAGAAGTGCGGCCGTTTGTTTTTCCCACGACGCGCCGTTTAACGGATATCCGTGAATGAGAATAACGGGTTTGCCGGAACCATGATCTTCGTAGTACAACTCGATGTCTGCCGAGTTTTCGGTGCCGACTTTGATGAAACCCATCGTGTGCTCCTTACGAATGTTGAGGTGCGAATGTGAGAATCGTTACTGAAACACGCGTGGCGCGGTGATTTACACACACAACGCGGCACAGACACTCAGCTCTGGTGTCACTTCAGAGTAGACAGTACCCCGCCTGAAGTTCCTGCCGCGCGAAGTACAACCGAGGTACGACGATGAACCCGTCAACCAGACACTTGTTCGCCGCTGTCGGCGTTATGGCAAGTATTGTTACCGTTCCTTCACTGAAGGCGCAAACGCCCGCGCCGGCACCAAGAACGATGACGGGCCATGCAAGTGCCGATAGTGCACAGTCGTTGGTCAACTTCATCACGATGATCAACCGCGACGAAATTGCGGCCGGCCAGTTGGCAATGTCAAAGTCGGCGCGCGCGGATGTGAAAGAGTATGCGCGACGAATGGTGGAGGACCATACGAACCTGCAAGCGGCCTGGGTGGAAAAGGTGCCAGCGCTGTCCCTGACGATTCCGGACAGTGGCAGCACAACTCCCAAACCCATGATGGCGAAGACCGGAACCGCTGCGATGGCAAACGGAGTAAGTGAGGTGCGAGATACCACGACAAAGGCTCGAGGTGGCGTTGGAGCAGCCGCCATTCATAGCGCAAACGCGAGTGGCCTTGAAGATTTGCGAAAGTTGAATGGATCAGCGTTTGATTCACTCTACGTGCAAATGCAACTGGACGGTCAGGACGCCGTACTCAAGGAGCTCGCACTTCGCCCGATAACATACACCGAACTGCAAACGCCACTCATCATCTTTCGAACAACTGTTGAGAATCACCAGATCGCGGCAAAGAAGCTGAACGCTTCGCGGTAATTCCTCGTGCATTAAAATTGGCATTTTGGTCATCAGCGGTGCAAAATTGAGGCGCACCGCTGGTAACTGACGTCAATCAACACGAGCCAGGGCGAATTCCGATGCTGCTCAAGAAGCTCCGCGTAAAACCCGAACTTCCGCTCGTTATAATCGGCCTTCCCAAAAACTGCGCAGCACTGTTTGACGACGGCGAGTACAAAACCGCAGCGCCACGCAGCGGCAACATTGAACAACTGATCTTCTTTGCGAAAGACGCGGAAACGCTGCGTGAAAAATTCGTTCCGCTGGTCACACGGCTCTCGCCTGACGCACTTGTGTGGGTGATGTATCCAAAAAAGTCTGGAAGTATCACCAGCGACCTGTCGATGCACGAAGGATGGAAACCGGCATTCGACACCGGCTTGACCGGCGTTGCTTCGGCCGCAATCAATGACGACTGGAGCGGCTTTCGCTTGCGGTCGGAGAAGCTGGTTAAAGGCGCGCTGGCACCAGTCGAAGTTAGAAGCAATGAAAATATTGATTACGTAAAACGAACCGTGGTGTTGCCCGACGACGCAACGCGCGCCGTCAAGAAGCACGCTGGCATGTTTGAGTTCTTTCACGGACTCGCGTTCACACATCGCAAGGAACACGTGGTAGCAATTCTCGACGCGAAAAAAACTGAGACGCGCGAACGCCGTATCACCAAAATGATTGAGATGCTCGCCGAGCAAATGAAGGCCTCGGCGAAGAAGAAAGCGCGATAATTCTGGTGGTTATTGAGGCGTCACGAGCCCCGTAACTTTTGAGATTTTTCCGTCCGCGCGCAGCACAAACACGTTGACACCTTGCATCAGTGTTTTTCCGTCGGTTGATATCGCGGCCCAATCGGCCAGCATTGTGCCCTGACAGTGGCGAATGTTTCCGCGGCGTTCCATCCGGATTCCAGGCATGAAACGTTGCGTAGCAGTGATGTGTGCGAGCAAATCGTCAATGCCATCGTTCAAGCTGTAGCGATCGCGAAAGTGCACGTCTTCGCTCGCGATCTCTGACATCAATTTCTGACGTACGTCTACGTCAGGATCGGCCCACGCGTTAAACCAGGTGTCGGCAATACTCGCGGCGTTGGCATGTTGTTCGTCGGCCACGACATTGCCAAACAACGACAGTTGATAGCGCCACCCTTGCACATGATGATTGCGCGCCTCTTCTTCTGGAAAATCGTGAACAAGATGCAGACGTGTCCCCGCACCTTCGGGTTCAAGCTGAATCGTCACTCGCGAACCGCCCGGACCGAACGGCGTTCCGGATCCGTAACCGTACGTGAACACCAATCGATTGGGCGGCGAAATCTCAACCACTTCGCCCATCACTTCGACGTTTCCGGGATGGCGTATGTACACCTTGCCGCCGACTTGCGGATCAATTGTTGAACCTGCGCCCCACCATTTAGCCCAGCGCGTGTCATCGGTGAAAAATCGAAACACAGTTTCGCGCGCAGCCTCGATGACAACCGTGCGATCGAGCTGAAATGGCAGTGCGTTCATTTTGCTGTCCGTTTTTTGTGAGGACGTTTGGGAGTTGGTTGCGGACCACGCCGTGATTCTTCGAGTTCAGCGGCAAGTTTGAGCGACCAGAGCGCGTCGCTCCACATCTGTTCCAACATTGCCGCAACTGGACCAAGTGCCAACGGTTGCGCACGATAGAATCGATGCCGGTCCTGCACTCGAACTTCAACAAGATGGGCAGCCTTCAATGCGCGCAGCTGCAGTGACACCGCGCCGAAGGTGACGTCCGGCATTGCTCGTGCGATTTCGCCGGCCGAGAGCTCGCTCGTCCAAATGAGACGGAGGATTTCGCGCCGGCGAGGTGAAGCGATGGCCGCCAGAACGGCCGGGTTTGCAATCATTTTATATTTTATTTTAAACTAAAATGATTGTCAAGCCAGTTTTGACCTCAGTTTCGCTGCGTATAATTGCGGACATGACGCTCGACTGTACGCGGGCGATCATGCGCCATGCGTGCTGCCGTCGCCTATGTCCCGATACTGACCACTTTAGTTGGCGCTGTCTTTGCTGCTGAACTCTGGCGGCACTGGCGACGCAAACCATCCGCCACATATCTCATGTGGTGGTTCCTCGGCATTTTGACATACGTCGCCGGTACGATCACCGAATCACTTACCGCGCTGTTCGGTTGGCACTCCGGGGTTTTCCGCGCGTGGTACATCACCGGTGCGTTGCTCGGTGCGGCGCCGCTGGCACAAGGTTCCGTCTATCTGCTGTTGCCGAAACGCGTCGCGAATACACTTGCCGTGCTTTTCGTAGCGACAGTGCTGTTTGCGTCCACGTTTGTCATTCTTTCTCCGCTCGATCTCACGCACCCGTCCATCATGGAAGGGCGTCTGACCGGTAAAGTGCTCGAATGGACCTGGGTGCGACGCTTCTCGCCATTCCTGAATTCGTATGGCGCAGTGTTCCTCATTGGCGGAGCGGTGTGGTCTGCATTGAAGTATCGCAAAGTGCCTGACGCAGAGGCGCGCGTGCGGGGCAACTGGCTTATTGCGATTGGTACGCTGCTTCCGGGCATCGGTGGCACCGCCACGCGATACGGCTACACCGAAGTCCTGTTCGTGACAGAGTTAATTGGATTGCTGCTGGTATGGCGCGGCTATCGCACGATTGTACGCGGCACAGGACCGTCTATTCACCTCGCGCAGCAACCCGTAACGACCTAGCTGTTTCCGACGATTTACGCGCGCACAACGAACGATTCGAATGCGTGTTTGAATGAGACAGGTCCGCAGCGTTCGCGCGACGCCGGCTTAGCAATCAATACATGCGGTCTTGACGTTTCCGACGATGTGCCGCAAAATGGCACATGATCTCAAAGACAATGACCGCAATAGCGCTGATGCTATGCGCGACGCTCGCCGAGAATGTGCTCGGCGCGCAGGAACGAGGAATTGTTGCGGTGAAGGTGCGCTCGGCGACAGGAGATTCGTTGCCCTTCGCAAGACTGCGCGCCAAAGGCGCAAAGACGGACACCGTGGTGCGCGTCAAGAATGACGGTAACGCGAACTTTGTGCTGCCGTTTGGCGGGTATCATCTTACGGTCAACATGATCGGTTACAAACCGACCGAGCGGGACATTGACGTGAAGAGCGGCGACACGCGCATGGAGGTCACCCTGGAGCGCGTAGCGCAGCAACTTGCCACCGTTGATGTCAACGCGAACTGGATTGGCATTCACGGTGTTGTTGGCGACAGCGGTGTGATGCGAACGTTGGATCACACGACCGTTCGCACGCCCAGCGGCGACCGAAAAGTTGTGACGGATAGCCTCGGTCGATTCACCGTTCGTCTCGACAAAGCCGAACAGGTGGTGCTGCGTTTCGAACACGACGGCTATCGTTCGCAAACAATGGTCGTCAATGTTGAACCCGGAAAAACGCCGGACATTGTGGCGCTGCTTAACCCGGGCAAGGAAAGGAATTCGGTCAAGATTGACATGATGGAGCTTGGCC
>JBDTTO010000145.1:0-7070 GCA_039930585.1 Gemmatimonadaceae bacterium | reverse complement strand
ATTCGGTGCAGGAATAAGCATCCATTAAATTTTTCCAGCTCAGGTCCTGCACATCTTTCACTCCAAATCGCACAGGATTATTTGGGTCTGTTTTTGCAACGTACGCCGGATCGAAATTAGGTGCCATGGAGTTGCCGCCACGAATCAGCGAATTGCCGCAATCATCGCACATCCACGTTTCGTTCTGGCTGCCTTCATCACCAGTTGGCTTCCAACCAATCAGCGCTTCGTAAAATGCAACTTCGCCTTTGTAGTCCGAAACCTGGAACGAGATATGATCGAGCCACACCGTTTTCCAGTTTGTGTTTTCAAACGGCGCGGGCGTGTTCCATCCAGCCACCGGCTTGATCGGGTTCTTGCGATCTTTTGAGTAACAGGCGTTGCTGATCTGCAGATCGAATCCGTCGGGATCTTTCACGTGGAAGCTTTCGCAGCCCTTGGGGCCCGAGTTGTCCGCCACTGGATTGAGCCCGCGCTTTTTGAGTTCGGCTTCAACCTTCTGGGCGTTCCACGGCGAGATGGTCCACGCAAATGAATCCCACACGACTTGTGCAGGACCGCGTCCGCCGCCGCCGCCACCACCCGCGCCACGTCCACCGCCGGCACCGGCGCCACGACCTGCGCCGCCCGCGCCACCACGAGCTGCCTGCGCTGCTGCCAACGCCGCGCTATCCGCGGGAGACAACACGCGAGGTGGCGGCGGCGGTGGCGGCGTGTAGCCACCAACAATCACCACCGTGCCGATATCACCCACATCGAGCACAGCCTGTTTGCCGTCGTCGCTGCGCAACTTCCAGTTCATCAGCGCCATGTAATACGCCGCTTCTTTTTTGTAGTCGACGGCATGCATGGTGAAGTGGTCGAGCGCCGTCGTCTTCCAGCCCGTGGGCGCAAACGGTGCCTTCGCAGGCGTCGTGTTGCATTGCGGCGTGCCAGCGCGAGCGCCGCCGCAGGAGCCCTGCGCAACGGCAGAGCCGAGTGGCGCGGCAAGCAACGCAGCGCCAATCGCGGGCAGGAGCAGACGACCGGTCGTCAGCTTGCGGGACTGCGGGAAACGCGGGGAAATCGGGTCAGCCATGTGTTACTCCGCCAGCAGTGCGCTCAGGTGGGATAGGAGCGGGAAGGAACGTCAGTATGCGAACGCGCGGCCGGTGAAGCAAGGCGGCGCGTATACAAGCAACTTCGGCTTGCACGCACCTCTATTACGCAAGATTCGAACGAACGCTGAAACCGCGGGCTCGCGTCACGTTATGCCGATCTCGATCTCGATCTCGGCCAGCACCTCCGCTTCCGCCTCCGCCGCCGCCGCCGCCGCCGCCAAACCTGTTGCGTACCATGATGGTCGCACCAATGTTGGTGATCGATTCGTACACGAGTTCCAGGCTCTGTTCTGGTTCCTTCCAACAAAATCTGACTTCTTCGCCTGGAGATGCAGTGCGCGACATTAATCGGCGTCAGTTTCTCGCCACCACAGCATCCGGCGCTGCTGCAATCGCCGCAGCGGCATGCGTGCAAAACGAAGCGAGTAAACACCTCGCCGCCGGTGGACCAGCCATGCTCACGCTGCATGAAGCGTCACTGGCCATTCGGAACCGCACTATCTCGCCAGTTGAATTGACGCAGAGTTGCCTGGATCGCATCAGTCGTCTTGATGGCAAACTCAATGCGTTCATCACCATCAATGCTGAACAAGCGTTGGCCGATGCACGAAACGCCGAACATGAAATTCTGAACGGGAAGTGGCGTGGGCCAATGCATGGGATTCCCATTGGATTGAAAGACAACATTGATACCGCCGGCATCCGCACCACCGCCGGCAGCGCTGCATTCGACAAACGAATTCCAACCGCTGATGCCGCAATTGTCAAGAAACTGAAAGATGCCGGCGCCATTGTTGTTGGAAAACTCAACATGCACGAATTCGCATTGGGCACGACGTCCGCAATCAGTCACTACGGCGCAGTACACAATCCGTGGAACGTTGACTACATCGCCGGCGGATCATCCGGCGGATGCGGCGCTGCTGTTGCGGCAAACTTTGTGTTCGGCGCCGTGGGTACGGACACGGGCGGATCTATTCGCGTACCTGCATCTGCGTGCGGAATTGTTGGGCTCAAACCAACGTACGACGTTGTGAACTCCGACGGCGTCGTTCCGGTATCTCGCTTGTTCGATCACGTGGGACCCATGTGTCGCACCGTTGGCGACACCGCATTGATGATGCGCGCGATGACGGATAATGGCGCGTCCCGCGCGTACAACACGGACAGTCCTCCCAGTCTGCCAACGCCGCGTTTGGGCATCGTAAAAAACACAGCGATGTTGTGCGAAACTGCGGTCGATGGTGAAGTGCAAGCGATTTTCGACAAGGCCGTGGCGGTGCTGCGTACGCTTGTCACACACACGTTCGATGTCGATCTGCCAATGCCCGTCGCACTCGGCGAATTGATCGAGGCCGACCTGTGGGAATACCATCACAAGCGAGTCATCGCATCACCCGAGATGTACGATGCGCGAACGGCCAATGAAATCACGAAGGGGAAGTCGATTTCACCGGCGCACCGTGACAGTTTGCGGGCGGGACTTGAAAAACATCGCTTCGAAATGCGCGGCGCATTTATGCTGGTTGATGTTGTCGTGCATCCAACCCTTCCCACGCTGCCGATTCGCATTAGCGACGCACTGGCGCCATTTTCGCAGGGCTCGTGCACGTTTGAATACAGTCTGGCCGGTTTGCCATCACTCTCGGTGCCGTGTGGTATGTCGTCCAGCGGTTTGCCGGTTGGCATGCTGATCAGCGGGCCACCATTTGCCGAAGCCCGGCTGTTCGGATTGGCTGCTGCGTACGAAAAAGCAACGAAGTGGCACACGATGCGGCCTGCTCTGTAGTCGTAGGCCGAGTGCACGCATGATCACATTCTGGAGCAATAACGCATGACCTCTGCCGCAACTCACGCCGGCACCGACGGCGAACGAAATTCCATCGTAAAAGTTATCTTCGCATCGGCCGCCGGCACGATGATCGAATGGTACGACTTTTATCTGTTCGCGCTTATCGGCACCGTGGTTGCGCCGCAGTTTTATCAATCGAGTACTGATCTGGGCGCCGTGATTTCGTGGCTCGCGACTTTTGCGGTTGGATTTATTGTGCGCCCGTTTGGTGCGATTGTGTTTGGTCGGTTGGGCGATCTGGTGGGACGCAAATACACATTTCTCGTGACGATGGGCATCATGGGATTGTGTACGTTTGCGATCGGTTTGCTGCCAACGCGTGCGCAAGTTGGTGATGTTGCCGGCGTGTTGCTGATTTCGCTGCGCATTTTGCAGGGACTGGCATTGGGCGGTGAGTACGGAGGCGCGGCCACCTACATCGCCGAACACGCGCCACAGGGCAAACGTGGCGCATACACCAGTTGGATTCAGACAACCGCAACACTTGGACTCTTTGTTGGATTGATCGTTGTGCTTGGTACGCGCACTGCGCTGGGCGAAGCCAACTTTGCGGCGTACGGATGGCGCATTCCGTTTCTGGCATCGGCGGTGTTGATCATTGTTTCGTTGTGGATCCGACTTTCACTAAAAGAGAGTCCGATGTTTGCGAAACTGAAAAGCGAAAACGCGCTGTCGAAGAATCCAATCACCGAAAGTTTTGGCAATTGGTTTAACCTGCGTTATGTGTTGCTTGCGCTGTTTGGTGCGACCATGGGCCAGGGCGTCGTTTGGTATACCGGACAGTTCTACGCGCTGTTCTATCTCACGAGCATTTTCAAGGTGCCGTTGGTCAGTGCATACACGGTCATGGGTGTTGCCGTGCTGTTGGCGACTCCGTTCTTCGTCATCTTTGGTACGTTGTCCGATCGCATTGGCCGCAAAAAGATCATGTTGTCCGGCATGTTGCTCGCCGTGTTGACGTACATCCCGATTTATTCGGCCATCGGCAATGCAGTTGGACCAATTGAGCCCGCAGTGATGGATGCTGCCGGAAAAGTTGTAACTGCCGCGCATGCGATCGCGCCCAATGTGCCGTTGCTTATTGCGCTCGTGTTCATTCAAGTTTTTTATGTGACCCTCGTGTACGCGCCAATCGCGGCGTTTCTTGTTGAGCTGTTTCCCACCAGGATTCGTTACACGTCCATGTCCCTGCCCTATCACATTGGCAACGGAATTTTTGGCGGATTAGTTCCCGTATTCGGATTGATTCTCATTCAAGCCGCCACCGATCCAAAGGCAGCCAGTTGGTTGACACCGATTGTGAAACCGATGGGGCATTACGCGGGCCTGTTGTATCCCATGATTGTGGCAAGTGTGTGTTTCGTTGTAGGGTTTTTCCTGATACCTGAGACCAATGGTGTTGACGTGCAGGCAGGGCGCTCGACCGTGGATGGTTAACAAAAAAGGCCGGTGATGTTAAAGCTCTTGAACTGAGGTCAAGCCCAGGGCGCACGCTACCGATATAGAGGGAAGATCGTGGCACCGTGCGCCACGGGTACGCATTACCTGCAACAAGGCCGTACAAAAATGTTGTCCGGAAGTAATGGACGCCTGCAGCACAAATCCGCGATGCTTGGCGACGCTTCGCGTGCTGAAGCGATGATCTCCGACGCGCTTTACAAGCCGCATCAGCGCATTCGCCTCGCGATGCTCGGGGTGTTTGGTGTTATTGCCTCCGCATTCAGTGTCGGCATCTGGATTCACTTGTCGGCTGATGAGCGACTGGCGTTCGGTGGTCGCACGGTGAGCCTTGCCGCCAACGAGGGAGCGCGGTTGACGGTTCTGATAGCAGCGGTAGTGCTGCTGGTGATGGTACTGCTGTTCTTTGCGGTGGTCGAGCCCGTCATCCGATTCGTTCGACGACAGAACATGACCATGTCTCTGCGCAATGCGGAGCTGGAACGTCTCTCGCAAGCAGTCGATCAGTCAAGTAACGCCATCATCTTCACTGACGTTCATCACGTCATTACGGGAGCTAACGAGGGCTTCGCCCGCATGTCAGGTAATAACGTCGCTGATGTAGTCGGGCGCCCGATACAAGCGCTGCTGACCAGTGAACGTACCGACATGCTGTTGGTTGAACGGCTGCGCATTGAATTGGCTGCAGGACGCGGGTTTCACGGCGTGTTGGAGTATCGCCGAAAAGATGGCACAGACTATTGGGCCGACGTTGACATCAGGCCGATGCGGGACGTTCAAGGTGCGGTGTTCGGATTTCTGAGCACGCACGTCGACATTACCGAACAGGTCGCGCAGCGCAATCGCCTCACGTCGATTTTTGATACAGTAACCGAAGGGGTCGTGCTTATTGGTCTCGATGGCACATTTCTCGAGAGCAATGCTGCGGCGGATCGCATTCTCGGCCTCACCAGTGACCAACTGCGAGGGCTTCGAACCGTGGATTCGCGTTGGGGCAGTATCCGACTCGACGGCACGCGGATGCCTGTCGATGAACTGCCAACGATCATCACGCTGCGAACAGGTGAACCGCAACGCGACGTCGTGCATGGAGTTCGTCTGTTGGATGATTCGCTGCGCTGGATTTCCATCAACACTGTGGCGGTGCGGGATCCCCGCGGCGCAATCACCTCCGTCGTCGCCAATTTTTGCGATGTAACCGAGCGCGTTAATCTCCAGAGCCGAACTGAGCTTGTTATTTCAGGCGCGCGACTTGGCACATGGGACATTCACCTGCCCACTGGCGAAGCAATGTTCAACACGCACTTTGCGGAAATGCTCGGCTATGCACCTCACGAAATAGCACCGAACGTTTCGATGTTTGCGGACAATCTGCATGACGACGAACGCGAGTACGTGTTGGGCGCGCTTCACGCGCATCTCAATGGCGAAACGGCAGAATTTCGCGTCGAACATCGGTTGCGTCGCGAAGATGGTTCGTGGGCGTGGATCATCGGTGCTGGCCAGGTCACTGAACGGGGCACGAATGGTGAACCCATTCGCATGGTTGGCGCGGCAGTGGATATCTCCGGCAGGAAGGATCTTGAAGAACGCGCCGAACGCGCACAGAAGCGATTCGAAGCAGCAGTGGCAGGTACAAGCGACGGCTTGTGGAACTGGGAACTTGGCAATGAAGTGATCTGGTTCTCACAGCGTTGTTGGGTGTTGCTCGGGTTTCCCGACGAAGGTCCCTATCCGACAATCACGCTGGCCACATTTCGCGAACGGTTGCATCCCGACGATCGCGATTCAACCATGGCATTGCTCAATCAGGTTATCACGCATGATGTGCCGTGTGATATCGAAGTGCAACTGTGCGTGCTGGACAACAGCTATCGGCACTTCCGGTTGCGATGCAAGGCGCAGCGAACGCCCGAGGGACGCGCTCGCAGTCTTGGCGGTTCAATTCAGGATATTGAAGCACAAAAACAATCGGAGCAGAAGCTGTTGCGCGCGACCGCACAGCTGGAAGACGCACAGCAAGTGGCACGTGTCGGCAGCTGGGAATTTGATCTCGCATCCGGCGTACATGAATGGTCACGCCAGGTGTATGCGCTGTTTGGTCGCGATGAAGCACTGGGTCCGCCCAGCTTTTCCGATCTGTTGCATTACATCACCGATGAAGATGCAGACATCCTGAGCGATGCCGTGACTCATGCGGCGCGCACCGGGCAGGCGTATTCACTGGTGCTGCAAGTGCGTGAGCCCATCGGCGGAACCCGCTTTGTGCGAGCGCTTGCGCATGCGCGCGTCGGCGACGCCGGTGGTGTCACCGCAGTGTTCGGAACCGTTTCCGACGTCACGGCGGAAATTGAGCGCGAATTCGCGCTCACGCAGGCACGCACCGAAATCGAAGGGGCGAATCAACAGTTGCTTGAAACCAATCGCGGACTGGAAGCTGAGACGACTCGCGCGAACGCGATGGCCGAGCAGGCCAATCTCGCAAATGTGGCGAAGAGTGAATTCCTGGCCAACATGAGCCATGAAATTCGTACGCCACTTACTGCGATTCTCGGATACGCCGACCTCCTGAAGGACGAGATTGTCCTTCAGGAAAACGCAAGTACGAGCGTCAGCGCACTCGACACGATTCGCCGCGCCGGTGAGCACCTGCTGTGCGT
>JBDTTO010000144.1:0-7070 GCA_039930585.1 Gemmatimonadaceae bacterium | reverse complement strand
AGCAACTGATATTCAACCGCGCTCCAGTACACGCGATCAAACTCTTCGCTGCCGCGATAGAACAGTCCCGAGTTGCCACCTTTTTCCAGCTTCCAATCCATTTCGAATTCGAAGTCCGAAAACTCTTCTTTCGTGATAATGTCTTCGGTGGTTTTCGTCTTGCTCAACACACCGTCCGTGACGCTCCATCCGGGCGGCATCGTGGTCATCTTGTAGCCGCGCCAGCCATCGGCGCTCGTGGCCGATAGCAGCGAACGCCACGGCCCCGGCTTCGATTGCGAGGATGAACCGCCGCCGTTCATGGGTGCGCTCTTGCACGAAACGACGGACGACGCGAGGACCAACCCCACCAGCAGTGGGCGAAGAGCGAATCTGGACATGTGAGGCCTGAGGGAAACGCGGTGGGCGCGCGGTAGGAACGCAACAACGGTGAGTCGGGATTACACCGCGACGATGCACGAAAAATACGAGCGGGAAGCCAAGGAGCCATAGGGAAACGCCGCCCAGTTCTTCAGGACTGTGCGCTGCCTTGCAATCGCTCAATGTGAACGGTGCCGCCGGTGCCAGTTCGAGTAAGAAATGCCGAGACGTAGGCGGCGGCTTGTGCCTGATATGCGACCAACTGTCGTTGCCACTGCGCGTCGCTGCTGCGGTTGATTTTCCAGTCAACCACCAACCAGCCATCGGCAGTTTCGCATGCCGCGTCCACGATGCCTTCCGACAGCACCTGCTGACCGATCTGACCAGCTACGTTCGCAACGTTCAGTTCAGCGAGTGCCGAACCCGTCGACGATTTCAACATCGACCACGCGGCGCTGTTCTGCGCATCGCGAACCGCACGCATCACTCCCGTCACGAGCAATTCGCGTGCGCGTTCGTTGAGTTTGGGATACGTGTGCCACACGTGCGCACCAACGTAGCGCGTCAGCTGTTGCTCATCACGTCCGCGCAGCGCGCCTTCGAGTGCCAGATGTACCAGTGATCCAAATTCGCGCGGATCAATGACGTATCGATTGGCAGCGTTGCCCGACCGGTCATTCTCCGCTGTCGTTTGGCCACTCTCATCTTCAACAATTTCTGCAGCATCGCTCAGCTCTGATTCAAGCGATGCACCGTCGTCGTCGGCCTGCGCGGCGTTTCGTTTGGCGGCTTCCGTAACACTCACAAGTTCGTAGCGCGGCTGTTTCGCGTTTTGCAGACGACCATTTGCCGCGTCAATCCCGTCGTGAAATTCCTGCGCTGTTGTCGTAACCGTTTTGCGTCCCGGCGGTTCGTCGATGCTGAGCTGCAATTCAGTGGCGTGTCGCAACAATGCCGGCGCGAGTGGTGCCCACTGACTGGTATCCGGGCGCGCTTCACCTTTAGCCGTGAAATACGTCGCACGTTGCGATACCACCAACTCCTGCTCCGCCCGCGTCACCGCCACATACAACAAACGATCACGCTCGGCCAATTCGCGCAGCTGTTCTTCGGCGGCAAGTGTTGCCCAGTTGGCCGGCTGCGCCAGAATGCGTTTGTTGTCATCAACGATGCGAAACGCGCCCTGCGGCAAGCCATCGCTGCTCCGCCATGTGGCCATGCGCGGTTCTCTTGGCTTTCCCGGCTTCGGCGCGGCCAGAATTACGATTGGCGCTTCAAGACCTTTTGCCTTGTGCAGGTTCATCAGGCGTACGGCGTTCGTACGCGCAACACGCAACGTCGGCGCTTCGTCTTCCTGACCCAGTGACTGTTCGATTGTTTCGATGGCCGCCGTAAGATCCGTGCGCGCGCTGTTGCGGAGCGCGGATACGAGTTGCATGAGTTGGCCGGCACTCACATCACCGAGATCAGAACTTGCCGCAAGCATGAGCAACCCGCTGTCGTCCATCACGCGCTCGAGCAGCGATGCAGCAGGCAACCGTTGCGATACGATCCACCAGCGATAGAGCTGTTGCAGTCCAGCCCCGGCAGGTGATTCGCTTTCGGTTGGTGCGTGCGTGATACGAAACTCCAATTCCGCCTCGTGCGCGTCCCACAAATCCTGATGGCTGCAACCGACACACCAGCCTTCAAGTGCTGCGATGACAGCAATTGGATTTCCCGGATCGGCCAACGCGCGCACGATGATCAACAGTTCTTGCAGCACTTCATCAATCGTGTTCGCGGCGCCCGTTACATCAACCGGAATGTTTCGCAACGCGAGTTCATGCGCGTACTCCGCAAGTTCACCTTTGCGGGGAGTGAGAATCAGAAAATCACCGTAACTTGTACTGTCGCCCGCACTGCACCGGCGCGCGACCCAGCTTGCAACAAGGGCTGCATCTTCTGCAATCAGTTCAGTGTTTGTCGCGTTGCCTGATTGCCCAATTTGATAACGTTTGATCCCCGAATGTATTGACGGCGATTTTTTGGAAGCCGCTTCAAACCGTGCGAACGGTGCCTGCCACTGCGCGTGCGGCGTCATCTCGCCATTCGCCGAAGTTTCGGACGTAACAAACACGCTCGAAAAATGGTCGTTCACCAAATCGCCAACTGACGGCACCGACCGAAAATTTCGAGTGAGATGCACAACCTGTCCGCACTGCGCGATGCGTTGCTCCACAAAACGATACATCGCGAGATCGGCACGCCTGAATCGATAGATGCTCTGCTTTGGATCACCAACAACAAAAAGCGCGCCGTCACGAAGCGTTACGGATCGCCAGTCGTTCCCGTCTGAACTCTCGGACGCAATGAGAAAACACACTTCGGCCTGCACTGGATCGGTGTCCTGAAATTCGTCGACCAGCAAATAGCGCCAGCGCTCACCAACGGTCTGTCGGACAGTGGCGTGCGTGCGTAGCAATCGCGCCGTTTCAGTGAGCAGATCATCAAAACCCAGTAGCCCCGCGCGACGACGCTGCCGCTGCGCCCACTCGCTACCGGCATTCAGCAGCGCAACGGTTGGCGCATACGCGTGCGCCCACCATGACTCCAACCACGGCGTGAGCTCGTTCTCCACGAACGAATCAACATCCAATCCGAAATTCTTCGCGGCGAGTTTCGCATTCTTGTCGTCGCCCCAGTGCTTCTGCGTCACCTTGCGTGCGGAGGCCGAGAGTAGGGCGGTTACGTCGTGCGCAAAGTCGGAGGCGGATTCCCAATCATTGTGCAGTTGCGCTGCGCGCCGCAGGCGATCGAGTGTCTTCTGCAGATCGTCGCGCTCAGGGCCTGGGTTGACGCGCAACTCGCGCGCCCGTGCGATGAACGCCACGAGTTTGTTTCGCACAGTTTCGTGCGGCGGGCACGGCAATACCGGCGCCGTAAACTCAACATCGCGATACTGTTCGCGATCGGCATACGCGGCAAACAGCGAAAGCGGATCAATGCCCACCGCCGCGACCTGTGCCAATACGCCACTGCTGTCGCGTGCCGAATGTTCGATGAAACTGCGCCAGTGCGAATCGCGCAGCGTTTTTGATTCTTCCTGATCCAGTTCGGTGAAATCGGGCGGCAATCCCGCGTCCAGTGCATGCTCGCGCAGAATGCGTCCGCAAAATGCGTGCACGGTCCCCATAAACATGCGTTCGCGATCACGCAGCGCCACCAGAAAGTGCTCACGGACTTCACCAGTTTGCTCGCGCGACTGTGCTTCCATTTTTACTTCAAGCCGCTGTCGCAATTCGTTCGCCGCCTTTTTCGTGAACGTGACCGCAGCAAGTTGATCCACCAGCGTGCCACGGGCGATGTACGCCAGCAGTCGATCAACCATCAGTGTTGTCTTGCCGGAACCAGCGCCGGCTTCAACCAACATGTTGGTATCGAGCGCCGAGCGAATACTGGCGCGCGCTGGTTCGTCGCTGGGCGTTAACAAATTCGTGCTCATGAATCGTCACTCAGGCGTTCGGCACGACTGAGCACACCCACATAATGCTCGCTCGTACCCGCGCGCGCCTTCGCCCACTCCGCCCGCGGACTCTCGGTGTTATTGAAATCATCAACATGCGTGCGACAGATTGCCGCAAAATTGCAGTACTTGCAATCGGACTTGTCGATGGTCGCAACAAATCGGCCGGCGGCCACATCGTCCAGCAATGAACGCACAATGCGCGGCGCGGCATCCAACAATTCGCGACCAGCGCGCGCCACGACACCATCGCCTTTCCTTGTCGGAAAGTGATACTCCGCCACACTCACAACCGCGTCAAACTGGCGGCTCACCGCGGGCGAATAAACGGCCAGTTGCAACTTTCGTCCGCCATCAAAGGCGCCGCGTTTTGTGTCAAGTTCAAACGAACGACCCGTTTTGTAATCAACGAGACGTAACGTACCGTCGCGCAAGCGGTCTACACGATCCACGCGACCGTGCACGCGTACTGACGTTCCATCATCAAGCGGCAGCGTTGCTTCCCGATCGCCATCAGTGCCGAATGACGACTCAATCGCCACCACCTCCCACGGTTCCTTCTGAAACGCATCGTGCTCGCTGTTCACAAACAATTGCGCGTCGTTGTCCATCGCCGAAATTTCGCGCGCGCGAATCGTGGTGCTGGCGGCCGGAATCGTTCTCGAAAACTCTTCAGCCACTCCGTGCACTATGGACGAAACCTTTGCGCGACGTTCAGCGCTCGCCGGCTGTTCGTACAAACGCGCTCGTACAATGCGCTCATAAATCAGATGCAGTGCGCTGCCGCGTTCCAACACATTTAGCCACGCCATTGCGTCGAATACCGGCTCCTCGGGCAATCGCGCGTTAAGCGCATTCGAATAAAACCAACGCAACGAACACGCCGCGATTGCTTCCAGCGAACTTGGTGACACCGGCTTTTGCGTGCGCCGAGGATCAATGCTGCCGGCAGATGGGACCAGGCCGTGGTAGGCGCCGACAACATCACCGTTGCGTTCAGCGTGAGCGTTCAAACCGCGATTCAATCCCGGAAAGAGTGCGCGCGCTGCATCGCGTCCGTTCAGCAACAACGGGCCATCGGTCATGTGCGCGAGCAACACATCACGCGCATCAATTGCTTCGTTGGGTGAATCAGGAACGGGACTGACTGGCGTACCAAACAGCTGGCGCAGTTCGTCGTAGCTCATTGTCGCATTGCCGCTGGACTCGCGCGCGACTTGTAACAACGCCGGCGCCGGCGACGCCTCACGACCATCGGCCCCTCCGCGAATTGCGTACGAAAGCGATACTTGCGAATCGGAACCTGCTATCGCCGACTGCAGATTCCACGCGCGCTCGCGACGACGCTGTTCGACCGTTGGCAAATCCGCGCCGCGCTCATTCAAGCGCGCGCGCAGCGAATCCGGCAACAACGGCGACTGCAACACCGGGCCCGCGGTGCGATCCGAATCCAGTCCAACGAGAAACAGGAGCGGCCGGCCCGTCGCGCCAGCGCTTTCAAGATTCGTGAGATGAATGTGGCCGCCCGTTGCGCGTCTCGGCCGACTTGTTGCGCTCGCGTTCGTCCACGCGCGCAAATCGGCGAGTTCCTGCCGAAGCGACGCCAGTGCGTGCAACAAGCTGACGCGCTTGCTCGAGACTTCCGAAATTTCGGCCAGACGTTGGGTTAACCGCTGCAGCGTCGCGCGTTCGGCCGGGCCGTGCGGACGCAGAAGTTGCAGCACGTTTATTGTGCCCTGACTCAGTTCGGCGACCGAGATGGCGGCCTCTTCATCCACGTTGGCGCCGGACGGCACCTGGGCGAGGAGCAGATCAAGCAGCGAGAGTAGCGCATCCGCGTTTCGATGGCGCGCCACTTGCCGGACCGCGACCGACTCCGGGGTTTCGTCGTCGAACGGTTTTTTGATGATGCGCCAATCGGCCGACCTCAATCGCTCAGCCGCGCGTTGGGTTGCCTCAAGCCCCCATCCGATGCGCAGCCGGCGCAGCTCGCCAGCCAACTGGGTGCCGACTACTGACGTGGCCCCGTCACCAATTTGCCAATCACCGGACTCAAGAGCGTCGCGGATGTGCGTAGCGGTGTAGTCCGACTCAAGCCAATTGAACCAGCGGACCAGTGCACGACCAATTCTGGTGGACGCGAGCTGCAAACCGTCCACAGTAGTGATACTGGCGCCCAAGTGTGTCGCTAGTGCTTCGAGTGCGATCCCATAAGTGTCACGATCGGTACTTGCGATCTCCACTTCATCAATGGAATGGCCGCTTGCGAGCGTTCGCCGGACAATTTCCCGCACTTCGTCTGCGGGCGATCCTGCACAAAACATTACAGGAGAACGAGTTACAGATGATGCCTGAGGTTCAACGTCAACCAGCGGCGCCAGTTGATCCACTAATCCAATAGGTGGAGTCAGCTCAGACATGGTGGGTGCCCCGAGGACCCGCAAACCACGTCCGACCAGCCTTTCAAACAGAACTCGGCTCGCCCCACGCACCGTCCAACCCGGAGTCGCTACGAGTACCGAATGATCCAGCACGAACGGGGATTCGGCATCAAATCCGTCGATGGCGGTCCGGAAAACCGCATTCGCGTCCGCCATTCCCTGCGCGGCAAGGTGCTTTTCGTAGCGCTCCAGAATGGCTGCCAGCGACTGAGCGACGCCCAAATCGCCAACCGAGTAAACCTGCGCCGACGTAAGCTGGCCGGTTCGGAGCTCCAGAATCGCATCAACTACAGCGCCGCGGGTTCCGGAGCTCCAGGTCAGCGCCGCCAGTTCGGGCGAGAACGTGCGGCGGCCCGGCTGCTTCGCGGATGCGGCAACGGCGTCATCAAATGCGGTGCTGATCGCGTCGGCAATCGCCACATCCGACGCGCGACGTATTCCGCGATTCGCCAATTCGACCGTCGCCAATTTTTGTGCGATGGTGGCCAGCGTCGCCGTTTCCCAACCAAGCCATGCACCGCGCGCGTGCGCCAATGCGGCCAACAGCTCGCGCCCGAAATTGATGCTGGGCACGAGCAGAAGTTTGCGCTGAGTTGGATAACGCTCGTCGAGCGCGATGAGCTGCGGAAGGGTGTAATGCACTCTGTTAAAAGTGCATCACGACATCACACCGTGAACAGTCCGTCGATCGACAGATATCGTTCGCCAGTGTCGTAGCAGAATGTCATCACTTTGGCGCCGGCGGGACTTTCCGGAAGTTTTTG
>JBDTTO010000143.1:0-7085 GCA_039930585.1 Gemmatimonadaceae bacterium | reverse complement strand
CCGCGCGCGCACGTCGATCTCATTTTGTATGCGTTGCCAAATGGCAATACGACGGCGCAAACAATGGGACACAAGATGTCGCCAGGCGACGACTGGCACTTCGACATTCAGAATATTGGCGCGCAAACGCGGGCGCTGCGCTCACGCGGCCTTACGCAGGCGGTCGTCGTGTACTTCGAGGCCAATACCAAAAGCTGGCCTGATTGGCGACGCGTGCACGGGTACGAGCAAGCGAACGCGCGAATAGTCGGAATGGTGAACGAAGTCCGGAGCGTTATTGGAAACCCGTTTGATGTGTCGATAACACTCACGGGACATAGTGGCGGCGGTTCGTTCATTCTGGGTTTCATCGAAGGGCAGACGCTGCTGCCATCGCGTCTTGACCGCATTGCATTTCTCGATGCGAACTACAGTTTCGAGCCAAAACATGGCGAAAAGATTGCAGCGTGGCTTCGTGATGATTCGAAGCACAAGCTGGTGGTAGTGGCGTACGACGATCGCGAAATCATGCTGGACGGCAAAAAGGTAGTCACCGATTCCGGAGGTACGTGGCGCGCGACTGAGCGTATGATGAACTACTTCGGACCACTGTTTCCGTTGTCGGCAGACACCGTCAATGAGTTTCAGCGTTTTCGCAGCGCACAGATTGAGTTTTTGCGGCATCCCAATCCTTCCAATCGCATTCTGCATACAGAATTGGTTGGTGAAATGAATGCATACATGCACGTGCTGCTGACGGGCACGCCGCGTTACGATAAAACGAATAGCGTGTTGGGAAAGCCGCGCGCCTATTCAAACTTTATCGAAGACGAAGTCGCGCTTCCGACAGGTAAGACATCGTCGATCCCCGCGCGTTCGGCAGACGCAGTGACTGGCAGCGCCTTTATTTCCAGCGTCGCGGCGTTACCGAACGACCAACGCGAGATTGCTGTCACGCGTGAGCTGTTGGCGGGAAACATTCCGACATTCCTGCGCGCCTTGCGCACCGTGCGTGTGACCGCCGCCGCGGCCGACAGTTCGCTGCTCACCATTTCGTATGAAGTGATGCCCGACTATCTCGCGATTGGTTCGGATGAGGATTTCGTGCGCATGCCCATGAACCCATATACCGCGCAGACATTTTGCGACGCGTTCGGATTTGTCTTGCCAACACGCAAGATGGTAAACGACATCTGGCGCGCCGCAGCCGAACATCTCGAGCCGCGTCCGCTCACCGAGCAGCGTGAATCACCGCTGACGTTTTTGCAGCACGATCGCCTGATTGTTGATCAGCTTAAAAGCGTGAGGCGCGGAGCGTTTATCGCGGGAAACAAGAAGGACGTGGTGGTTTCGCATTTCATTGCCGAACGGCCTGATCGCGTTTCTATTTTCGGTTGGCACTACCTGACTGGCGAACCAATTCAAGCGCTGTATGCGGGACACGTTGACTGGTACGTGGACTACAGCCACGGTATTCGACCGGTCAAGCGCATCATGAAAGTGAATGGAGTGTCGCGCGATTACGAGAAAATTGTCGGTGACTCGTTGTTGTATCCGTTGTTGAGCGATGAAGGTGTGCTTAAGGTGTCGCGGTATGACAAGCCGACGAAGTAAACGAGCAAGAAAGGCGAGGCACAACTTGGTTCAACATGCATCGACGTGTTTCTTTACGTTGAGGATTCAACGCCTGTTCGCTGGCTGCACTCGAAACAACATTCGCACTGCGCCAAGCGGAGAATCGTCATCTCGCGGCGCGCAGGCGACAGCGAGCCATTGACCCGCGAGACTCCAGTAGCCTTCGAATCCTGGACAAGGAATGGGGATACTTGCTACCGAGCCAGATGGTGAGAACACATGAGCGACGGCTGAATCGCCTTCCATCCCCAACGCCCAGATACGTCCCGCCGAATCTTCCCGCAAGGCTGATTGATTGTGGAAATGAGGTACCGGCTGATTCAAAAGATTTTTGCGAAGCACTTCTGCTCTTTCCGGCCTGACGAGTCGCTGGAGCAACATGGTGGATACCTGTCGGTCCACTCGAGCGGCACTCGGCAGGGATGGTTTCCGATTGAGTTCAATCTTGCGCGTCAGCCGACCCGATCTGTCAAAGTATGCGAGGTTCATTGCCAACGGATCGCCCAGGACGTATCCGTCGCGTACAACCCCACCGGCGGGCAAGGGCTGTCGCACACCTTGCGGGAACCAATCGGACAGTGGCGGATCCTTGCTCGTCACAACCGACTGAAAGGCACCTTGATCGCCTGAACTGACGTTTCCAAGATTAACCAGTGGCCCGTTGGTTGGCGGCAAGAATGCAAGCATTCCGTCGTCGGTGAGCAGCACCGGATACACGAGCTGTTTAACAGC
The DNA here is from genome assembly GCA_039930585.1 of Gemmatimonadaceae bacterium. GTDB lineage: Bacteria > Gemmatimonadota > Gemmatimonadetes > Gemmatimonadales > Gemmatimonadaceae > Gemmatimonas. The sequence continues at coordinate 4,739 of JBDTTO010000143.1, read as the reverse complement.
AGTCGACGTGATGTACTGTCCCTTGAGCGACCATTTGGAAATGCGCATCGTGCCCACATCCAGCACAAAGAATGCGTCGGAGGTAATTCGCATCAGCGAGGGCGTGCGCAACTCGCCAGGGCCAGATCCGGCTCGCCCCTGAGCTGTAACTACGTTCCCGAGCGTGTCGACCACCACCGCGAGAAATGCGCTTCCCACCGGACCCTTCATGACGGTAAGACCGTTGGAATTGACATCCAGTCGATCAAAACGTGTAGCGGGGCTGGCCGCTTCGAGCTTCGTGGTGTTCACGAGCACTAACCGCAGCTCTGGCTGCGGTGTTTGCGCGGCGAGATTAGTTGCTATTGCCAACATCAATGCCGCGGAGCACGTTCGAACGATATGATCAAACACTTGTCACCAAGCGGACTGGGGAAATGTTGGCATTGGTTGGGAGCAAACGATGATTCGGCGCATCCAGATACCGAATCGCGTCCTCCGTCGGCGCCGCCGCAGGCTGTAGGACGTGCGCGATGAGCCGGAACAGTATGAACACGCAAAGCGCCCAGGCGAGCCATACGCCCACTGCTGCCGCGATAGCGGTACCGGTGGTCATGGGGATCAGCGCGAGCCAGTTCGCGCCGGCCAACTGAGCCACTCTTCGCCACAGCGTGTAGAGCGTGGCCGAAATAACGCCAAAGGAAGCGAGCGACACCATAACCGGCGCGCTCGCGTGCAACAAAGTGAGCAGCATGGCCACGGGCAGAAACACTGCCACGCAGATTGGAGGAAGGCCAAGGAGGAGACTCACTGGCCAGCTGAGATGCCCAACACGAACGATGACGGTCGTGAGTACCACTGCAAGTGAGGCGCCCGCGAGAATCGTGCTGCACAGAACGATTGTTCGGGCACCGGCGAGCTCCGTGCCGCTGAATGGAAGGGTGCTCACGTACGCGGTCGTTCCACTCGATCGATCCTGAATTGCCACTCCGGGTACAAAAAAAACGGACAGCGACACAATCATGAGCGGCAACGCCATCCACATGATCGGATTTTGCCACTGCCTCGCCAGAATCACGATGAGAACTGCAGAAAAGGCCACAACAGTTTGCGTCAACGCACGGCCGGCACGACGCATGTCAAACAGGATAAGTGCACCCAACGCATCCCAACGCATCAGGAATGGCCTCCGGCAAACTGCGGACACCAAACTAACAATTGCGCCTGCCGGCTACGTGAATCGAGCTCTCTGAATTTGCGCAGCTCGTCCTGCTCCACATGATACTGCAACCGGCCGTCCGCGACGACGTACATGGCCTGCACGAAATCGCTTAGATCGTCCAACAAATGCGTTGCCATGATAATTCGTCTCTCTGGATCGGCCGCCAGGCAATCGGCTAATACCGAAAGCAGTTCGGTACGAGCAAACGGATCAAGCCCCGCAGTTGGCTCGTCAAGAAGCAACACGAGCGGCCGCGCCGCTTCTGCGCACAGAAACGACAACTTTGCTGCGTTCCCACGTGAGAGTTGCTTGACATCCCGTCCATCGGTCAGCCGGAGACGCTCGCGTAGTCGCTGCGCATAGTCTGCGTCCCAACGGGCACCAAAGGCTGCCGCTGCGAGCGCGACGTGCCTATCAACCGACATCGTTGGAATGCCGGCAATTGTGTCGGGCATATACCGAACTACTTCCGGCAAGCGATGGCCAAACGCCTGAATGGGCAAGTCGTTGAGCGTGACCGTGCTTCGTGGTGTTGGCAACATTCCAGACACTGCCTTGAACAGCGTTGTCTTTCCGGCGCCGTTGGGACCAATAACCATTGACAGACCGGTCGGTGGCGACCAGCGCGGGACTTTCAGTTCGAAATCTCCGCGCTTCACATCGAGCGCGTTTACCTTGAACTCGGCCGCATCGGATGGAGTAGGCATGATAGCGGTCACGTTGTCACGACAACAAAGCGCAACAACAACCACGAGGAGCGCAACAGAAACACTCCGCCACACACCAGAAAAGTGGCGGCCGCGGGTGCTTTAGTGAACCGCTTAACAAACCAGAACAGCAACACCGCCCAAATCAAGTTTTCAACAGCAAACGTTGCCTTGAAGAGAGGTGCCATGCCGGCGGAAATCGCTGGCTCGGCGGTGCTTGCTGCCTTCGCAACGAAAGCCAGCGATGCCGCAACAATTCTGCCGAGTTCCGCAAGGAATGCCGCGCGGAGGGCAGCAGCCGGTCCTAAGGGGATATTGTCGAAGGATGTTGCCATTATGCGCAGCGCAATCGCTACCGACACGGCTGCCGCCGCCATCAGGAACGGAGTCATCGTCAGGCTAACAAATGTCGCAGCCGCCAACGTGGTAGTGGCTAGTGTGTTGGCAATACGCGCGTTGATGATGCTTGTCTGGTAACCAAACAGCGCGATGGCGACAATGCTGCCAACCAGCGTGCACAGTCCCATGGTTACAGTCAAACGAGACGTCACATGGATGTCAGAGTCTGGAAGCATGCTACGGCCTGCTTGCTTTGAGCAATGAATCAATCGCGGCTTGCGACAACAACCCAACGGTCGCGGGCGCCACACTCCCGTTCCGCTGTAGAGAGATCGTCAATGGAACCTTGGAAACGTGGAGACTCTCCGCCATTGAACCATCCTCATCAACGCGGAAACGGATGACCGGCCGCGCAGGAATCAACCCTGGCAGCGAAACGGAACGCGCTTTGTTGCTCAGGATGAGCACAGACAGGGAATTGGATTCTGCTGAGTCGCGAAGTGCGGGAGACTTTGCAATTCTCTTTAGCAATTCTTCGCAATAGGGACAGGTGGTCGTGACGTAGATAATGAGTGTCGGACGCGTGCGTTCAACGCCATTGCGTTGCAACGTCCAGGCAATTGTGGACGGTGGTATCGTTCGAAGGCCAACGGCATCACGTCGGAGATAAAACGTACCGCAAAGCGTGAGAACAATGACGACTGCAATTATTCTCACGCTTTACGGCGTTGAACGTTCATGATTGGAGCAGTATCAACGGAAATCTTGCGGCACGAAAATGTTACGTCCTACTGCAAACCGATCGCTTCGGCGCATGCCACACCGCAGCCAGCCAATGCCATCTCGCCGGCAGGCGTCAGCAAGAACAGAATCAACTCGGGCAAGGCAAAGATTCCCGCGCCAAGTGCAAAGCCCACGCAACCAGCGCACAGCGTGGCCCACCCGCCCTCTTCTGCCAGTGGCGCCATCGCCAATGCCGTATCGGGGAATACAGCCGTCACAACAAAGAACGTCGCCGCACCCACCAAAGGCAGAACATAGGACGAACGCAAGAACGAGGACAGTCGGGATGCATGTTTCCGGTTCATAGTATTCCCTTGATTCACGTTTTCGACCAAGATCATTTTCCATATGAGCGACATGCCCTACAGCACTGCAGGCACCGCTCTTCGCGAGACGCAACCTTAACGCCTCCGGCCAAGACTGTCAAGCAAAGGCTTAAGTTGATACTTGCACACGAGCAGTAACGCGTCGTGCCGCCACAAAAACATCATGTTCGCGCTCGCACTGCAAACCGGAGCACATAACCGTTGCCAACACACGTCGTGCTGGTCCACCCGGAAATTCACTGGAATACGGGGAACGCGGGCCGCACCTGTCTCGCGACAGGATGCACGCTGCATCTCATCGAGCCCCTGGGATTCTCGTTGGACGAACGCGCAGTAAAACGCGCAGGGCTGGATTACTGGGAACATGTTGATCTGCGCGTATGGCCAAACTGGGAAACATTCGAGACCGAACTGCCAAGCCTTGGCCAACCGTTTTTCTTTTCAACAAAGGCCACGCAACTCTTCTGGGATGCGCCATTGGGCGCTTCAAAAGATGTCGTGCTGGTGTTCGGGCGCGAGACCGCCGGCATGCCCGCCGAACTGCACGAGAAATATCGCAATCACTTCGTCACCATGCCAATTTACTCGCCGCTGGTACGATCACTCAACTTATCAACCAGCGTTGCAATTGCAGTGTACGAAACGCTCCGACAACAGCGAATTTCACACGACTGATTTCATTCATGCCACTCTTCGAAATTTCCGATTCGGTTCGTTCGTCGCTTCCCGAACAAGCCCGCGCTTTCGATTTTCTTCAGGGCGCATGGACCATCCATCACCGCCGCCTGCGTTCGAGACTAGTTGGTGACACCCAATGGCTCGAATTCGAAACACCATTTGTGCTCGAACAATTACTGGGCGGTCTTGGCAACATCGACCAATGCCAGTCGCTGCCGCCGTCAGCATTCTTTGAAGGTGTGTCGTTTCGGATATTTGATCTCGAAGCCAAGCAATGGAAGATTTATTGGGTGGACTCGTACACGGGGAAATTGTGTCCACCGGTTGTCGGTACGTTTGACGGGGATCGCGGCACATTTTTCGGCGCCGACCAACATCTGGGAACGCCGGTGCGCGTGCGCTTCCAGTGGGACAAGAGCGACCCCAATCAACCAACGTGGCAACAGGCATTTTCGGTTGACGATGGCGCGTCGTGGGAGACGAACTGGCAGATGAATTTTCACCGATCTCACACCTAGCGGTGTTTTGAACAAACAATCGGAGAGGCAATGACCAACGGTTACAACTTTACGGAGCGCGTGCGATCGGCCTTGGCCCTGGCTCATGAAAAATCACACGCGCTCGATCACGAATACGTGGGCACGGAGCACATCCTGCTCGGCCTGATTCGCGCACGTGAAGGCGTGGCAATGGCAACGCTTGGCG
>JBDTTO010000142.1:0-7092 GCA_039930585.1 Gemmatimonadaceae bacterium | reverse complement strand
CTGTTTGATAAGCCAGCGGCGCATGCGGAGCGAGTCAAGCCGGTTTAAGATCGTTGAGCTTGATCGAACTCGCAGTGTATTGGTGCCGAGATCCGAGCTATTCGACCTTATGGCCCGATCGAAATTTCGGTGAGACAGACGTGCGCGGCGCGCATGTGAATATCCAACGTGTCACGTCGCCCTGCACGAAGTTCGATCGAGTGATGCATGTAATCAAATCCAATCGCTCGTACCATTAGCTCATACGTGCCGGCACGCCACGGCTGCAGCATGACCAAAACCGAATCTTTCCCATACTGTCGAAATAGAAGGGCTGCATTTTGAAGTGCATTCTCGGCTCTGAGTTCGACAGCGGGCATGTAAACGTTTCTGCCACCTTTTTTTGCGGGTCGTATGCGAAGTACGAGTGCGCCCATGTTGGCAGCACTCAGCGAATCGTCGGTCGCGTTGGATAGGCGCACGGAGAAGCTCGGCTTTCCCATGTCTTCCCTTGCACAATCGTATTTCTTCGGTGCGCATCCGCTTGTGACGAAGCCGGCTAACGCTGTCAGTACAATCAGGCAGTTGATTCGCAAAGTATCCTCATGGCTGTTTCTGTGATCCAAACTAATACGCCATCATGATCTCGGCTGTGCTGGTCGTGCACGCGAAGTCTGCTGTGGTGTTGGCGGCGTGGTGGCAACCGTCTGAAGCGATGTTCGCCCCGGACAATACGCGGGAACTTCCCAGTGCGGAGTGATCTTATTCTGGTTTAAAGGTGCGCGCGGCTAATCGGCTGCACTGTTGGTTGATTCACGCTCCACTACGACAAACTCATGATTCATGTTTTTCTGGCGTCAGCGATGACCGCCGCGTTGTCCACGTCAAGCGCGGCTATTGCCGACAGCACCGTTTATCCCGTATACAACCACGAACGTGTTGCGGGCTCAATGGTCGTCAAACGTTCTGGTGACACCACGTCCATCAAATACGTGTACACCGACCGCAATCGCGGTTCGCGTACTCTCACTCGAATGGTGGATCACCTCGGCAAAGCTGTCAGCCGGGAAGTCTTCACCATTCTGCCAGATGAAACGATTGGTGCGTCAACGCTGCGCGTCGATTTTTCAGGAGATTCCATCCGACGCGTATCGCGCACGGATACGACACGCGCTCTAAACAAAGGCAACTTCTATCCGTTGTACGACTCGCCGTACGATGTCGTGCAGGTCGCACAATATCTGCTGCGGCAGCCGGGATACAAGGCAATACTCTCCAACGGCGATACCGCCAGCGTACGAATCGCGATCAAGACAACGGTGCGTGTAGGTGCTCGGACCGAAACGCTTCGATTCGTTTCACTCCGAAGCAGTTCGCAGGAATTCGAGCAATCGCTTTGGATCGACGCAAATGATGAGATCTTCGCGACAGAAGTCGGTTGGTTCATGGCAATTCGTCCGGGTGTGCGGTCTTCGTTGCCAGTGCTTCGCAAAGCGGAATTCAAGTTTCGCGACGCCGAAGCTGAGGCGATCAACAAAAAGGTGCTGGTGCCAACCAATGGCATCATTGCCATCAGGAACGGCGATTTGTTTGACAGCGAATCGGGCACAGTCAAACCGCGTACAACTGTAATTGTCCGTGGTGATCGCATCGTTGCAGTTGGTCCGGCCGAGTCGACAGAAATTCCCACTGGTGCAACGGTGATTGACGCGACCGGCAAGACGTTGATGCCCGGCATGTGGGAGATGCACGGTCACCTCGCGCTGGAGAGTCAGTCGTACAGCGGACCCGCGCAATTGTCGTATGGCATTACCACGGTGCGCGACCTTGCTTCGGATATCGATGTTGCGGTCGCAAACAGAGAACGCGCGCAAGCTGGACTTATTGCGGCGCCGCGCGAAATACTGGCGGGATTCATCGAAGGCATGACGAAGTGGGCCGGCCCAACCGCGACACTTGTTGCAACAGAAGCCGAAGCGCGCGGTTGGGTCGCACGTTACGACTCGCTGGGTTACAAGCAGGTGAAATTATACAACGTGGTGCATCCCGATTTGGTGCCTTCGATCATTGAGGAGGCGCACAAACGCGGCATGCGCGTGAGCGGCCACATTCCACGCGGATTGTCAGTGCCTGCGGCAGTGCAGTTGGGGTTTGACGAAATCAACCACGCTGCATTTCTGTTCTCGACATTCTACCAGGATTCACTGTACATCCCGCGCATGCGCGCGTACTCACAGGTTGCAACCGCGGTGGCACCAATCGTTGACGTTGATGGTCAGGCGATGACTGATCTCATCAAGGTGCTCAAGACGCACAACACCGTTATCGACGGCACGTTTGCAGTCTGGATTCAGAGCGCTGGTACCGACATTTCATCGTCGGTGGGCGCCGGTGTTTCGCCGGACGCCGCAAAAGCCGACGCGAACTATCTGCGATTAATCAAGCGATTGTATGACGCAGGTGTCACGCTTGTTGCAGGCACGGACGCATTTGCGAGTCCGAGCTACGACACCGAACTTGAGCTGTACGAGAAAGTGGGTATTCCTGCAGCGACGGTGCTGCAAATCGCGACCATCATTCCCGCGCGCGTCATGAAAGAAGACAAGGACTACGGCAGCATCAGCGTAGGAAAAGTTGCCGACCTGTTCATCGTGAACGGAAAACCGCACGAGAAAGTCAGCGACATACGCAAAGTTGAGCAGGTCATTCGCGGCGGACGAATGTTCAACGCTGATGCGCTTCGGAAAGCAGCCCTGGTTAAGCCGTAACGCCTACAGCTCGGCGTTCCGTTGGAATTTCCGGATACACCGGCTGGTACATACGCTCTTCCACCCAGCCTTCGATGTTATCCGGAATGTCCACGGTGGCGAGTCCTTCTTCGATAGCAACTCGCACAACCGCAGACGCAATCATCACCGACGTAGAGCGAATACTTTCGAGCGGCGGGAACAGCGAACCCTTCTCGAGATCGTGCTCACCAACTGTGCTCGCAAGTGCGCGCGCGGCCGCAAGAAACATCTTGTCGGTAACAGCGCGCGCTTGTGCGGCAACGACGCCAAGTCCGAGTCCCGGAAAGATGTAGACATTGTTGGCCTGACTTGGCACGTACAACTTTCCGTCATATGTCACGGACGAGGCCGGGCTGCCGCTCGCGTAAAGGCACTGACCGTTCGTCCAGCGATACGCTTCTTCGCTGGTGCATTCAGCCTTTGACGTTGGATTCGACAACGCAAATACAATCGGACGCGGCGTGACTTCAGCAAACGCGCCCAGCACCGATTCGGTGAACACCTTTGGTTGCGCGGCCACGCCAATCAACGCCGTTGGCTTCAACTGACGCACGGCTTCTTCGAGCGTGAGAATGGGTGGATGTTCGTGCGCAAACGGAATCTTGTGCGACTGCAGATCGGTGCGAGCAGCCGTTACAAGTCCCTTCGAATCCATGAACCAGTTGCGCAGCCGCGCTTCGGATTCTGAGATGCCATCCTGCACCATAGCTTCAACCAACAGCTCACCGATACCCGTTGCTGCAGCACCCGCGCCGTAAAACAGCACGCGCTGCTCGCTCAACTTCGTGCCGGTCGCGCGACATGCGGAATACAAACCGGCAACCGTTACGCCGGCCGTTCCCTGAATGTCATCGTTAAATGAACGAATGTGATCGCGATGCGCCGCCAATAAACGAAAGGCATTGTCCGTCGCAAAGTCTTCCCACTGCAACAGTGCTTCTGGAAATACTTCGCCAACCGCACTTACAAACTCCGCTACAAACTCGTCGTACTCCGGTCCGCGCAAACGCGGCTGACGTAAACCGTTGTAGAATTGCGATTCGCGCAACTCCACATTGTCGGTACCAACATCAAGCATCACTGGCAAACACGCAGTTGGATCGATGCCCGCGCACGCGGTATACAACGCGAGTTTTCCGTGCGGAATGCCCATGCCCTGCGCGCCAAGATCGCCCAGGCCGAGAATGCGCTCGCCATCGGTCACGACCAATACTTCGATGTGGCGCGTGGGCCAGTTGGACAACACTTCCTTGATGCGACCGCGATAACGCGGCGTGATGGTCAAACCGCGCGGACGTCCGAAAATTTCACCAAAGTGCTGACATGCTTCGCCAACGGTCGGCGTGTAAACGATCGGCATCATCTCCGTGATGTGCTGAATCACGACGCGATAAAAAATCGTCTCATTGCGTTCCAGCAAACGCGCGAGGTTGATGTAGCGCCCAAGCGGTGTCGCTGTCCGCCGTACGTTGCCGAGTGCGCGTTCGGTTTGTTCGTCAATGGTGAAAACGCGGGCGGGCACGAGGCCGTGGAGGCCATAGGTGTCGCGCTCTTCCATGGTGAAGGCGCTGCCGCGATTGAGGTGCGGATTGCGGAGGAGATCGTAGCCGCGAAGGGCTGGGCGGGAGTTCATTCGGTCTTCGGTGGGGGTGACGGCGGGTGGCTAAGAATGGGGCGCGTACACAATGCGTGAAAGTCGCCGGGCCGAACCATTTTCCGGATGGGGCCGACGGTGACAGAACGACTTCACCGGCCGCCGCGCTGAGCGTAACTTTCTCGGTTCACCCGCACCCGCAAATTGTGTCTGACGCTGCAACGCCGGCCCCGAACCCGGCCCGCAAAGATTTTGTCCGTGAAATGGTGGCCGAAGACGTGGCGACCGGTCGTTTTGGACGCCCGGTTACCACCCGTTTTCCGCCCGAGCCCAACGGCTATCTGCACTTCGGGCACGCCAAGTCGCTGTCGCTGAACTTTGGTCTCGCGGCCGAATTTGGCGGCCGCTGCAACCTGCGCTTCGACGACACGAATCCGTTCACTGAAGACATCAAATACGTCGAGGCCATCAAGCACGACATTCAGTGGCTGGGATTTCAGTGGGATGCCGAGTTTTACGCCAGCGATTATTTCGAGCGTCTGTACGAAATCGCCGAGCAGTTGGTGCATCAGGGTAAGGCGTATGTGGATTCGTCCAGCGAAGAAGAAATTCGCGAGGGGCGCGGCACCGTCACGGTTCCGGGTGTCGCCAGCGTGTATCGCGATCGCACGCCGCAGGAAAATCTCGACCTGTTGCGTCGCATGAAGGCGGGCGAGTTTGCGGACGGAGCGCATGTGTTGCGCGCGAAGATTGATCTCGCGCATCCCAACATGATCATGCGCGATCCGCTGCTGCTGCGCATTCGTAACGCGCCGCATTATCGTCGCGGAACCGATTGGTGTTTGTATCCGCTGTACGATTACGCGCACGGGTTGAGCGACGCGATTGAAGGCATCACGCGCTCGTTGTGCACGTTGGAGTTCAAGGACAATCGCGACATTTACGATTGGCTGGTACAGGCTGCTGGATTTGAATTGCCACCCACGCAGGTGGAATTCGCGCGCATGGATCTCGATTACACGGTACTCAGCAAACGAAAGATGCTGCGCCTGGTGAACGAAGGTCACGTGCGCGGCTGGGATGATCCGCGCATGGCAACGATTGCCGGTATGCGTCGTCGCGGCATCACGCCCGAAGCGATTCGCAACTTCATGGACATTGTGGGCGTGTCACGCAAAGAAGCACACGCGGAAATCGCGGCGTTCGAACATGCAGTGCGTGATGATCTCAACATGCGTGTTCCGCGCGTGATGTGCGTCGTGAATCCGCTCAAGGTTGTAATCACGAACTATCCGGAAGATCAGGACGAAGAGCTGGATGCGTCGTATTATCCGCACGATGTTCCGTTAACGGGTTCACGCAAAGTGCCGTTCTCGCGCGAGTTGTACATCGAGCGCGACGACTTCATGAAGGATCCGCCAAAGAAGTTCTTTCGGCTCGCGCCTGACCGCGAAGTGCGGTTGCGCTACGGTTATTTCATCACGTGCACGGAAGTCATCATGGACAAGGATGGCGACGTGGTGGAGCTGCGTTGCACCTATGATCCAGCTACGCGTGGGGGCGATTCACCCGACGGCCGCAAAGTCCAGGGTACCATTCACTGGGTCTCGGCCAAACATGCACTCGATTGCGAGCTGCGATTGTATGATCGGCTGTTTACGCAGCCCAATCCGGATGATGTGCCAGAAGGAAAAGATTTCCTGAGCGTGTTGAATCCGGATTCGCTCGTGCTCAAACAACATGCCAAGATTGAGCCGAGCGTAGCGAAGGATGCGCGCGAGTCACGTTATCAGTTTGAACGCACTGGATATTTTATTGCCGACGCGGATTCAACTCCGGAGCGGTTTGTGTTTAATCGTACGGTAACGTTGCGCGACAGTTGGGCGAAGATGCAGGCGAAGTAATCACGTTCTGCGAAGTTGGTAAACAAGAAAGGGGATCTCCGCGTGGAGATCCCCTTTCTCATTCAACCGATGTGGCTAGGCGTAAATGTTTTCGCCATGATTTTCACGCCACGCCTTTTCGATGTAGGCCGCGTCTTCAGCGGAGCGTGCCTTTGTGCCAAGCACGATGCCACCGTTGCGGAGATCGGTTTCATAGATCTTCGCGCGTTCTTCCGGAATGCCTGCACCAACCAGTGCGCCAATCAATCCACCGGCTGCGCCACCTGCGCCAAGTCCGGCGAGGCCTGCAACAACTGGACCTGCGAGCACTACGCCCAATCCAGGAATTGCCAACGTACCTGCAGCCGCGAGCACACCAAGAATGACGCCGGTTACGCCGCCAATTGCAGCACCGGTCGCGCCGCCTTCAGCCGACTTGTTGCCAAGCTTCGTGTCGTGCTCGGTGGGCTTGAAGTGCTTGTCGCGCGTCTCATTGGACATCATCACGTTGATATCTTTCTGAGTGTATCCGCGCTCCAGCAGCGTGTTGTAGCCGCGCTCCGCACTGTCGCGATCACGAAATGTGCCGGTCAGCATGCCGGTTGACGTTGAAGGCGTCATGTTGGCCTTCATATCACTGCTGCTTGTATTAATCGCCATGTTGGGTGCCTCTTCGCAAAAGTTTTCGCCGCGCGCTAGCGGGTTGGTGATCTACCCGCAACGCTAATGTCCGTTTGAAATGCGCAGCGTGACTTCGTTACCCAACGTGCGGTAATGTCGTTCCGGAACTCAAGCGATTTCCATTGTGACAAACTGGCAATGTGACATTGAGCGCTTGAGCGCAAGG
>JBDTTO010000141.1:0-7111 GCA_039930585.1 Gemmatimonadaceae bacterium | reverse complement strand
ACCTGTCGTGCGCCAACCTGTCGTGCGCCAACCGGTCGTGCGCCAGCGCGACTCGCAACGGATATACGGCAGCAACAATTCCTGCCGCACACTTCGTCACGAAATCACGCCGGTTGAGCATGGTTATTTCGGCCAGCCCGTTTGCGGAATGCCCTTGGTAATACGAAGCGCGTTTTTGTAATACACCTTTTTCAACACTTCGTCCGGCAGACCAATGCCGTACAACTTCCAGAAGGCGTGATACCCGCGATAATAATCGAAATAGTCATCGTTGGTTTCAAACACGCGCCAGTAATACGGATACTCTTCCGGCTGGAATGAATCTTTGCCAAACAGAATGCGATCCTGATATTTCACGAAGAAATCGTGTGCCGCGCGCGGTTGACGTCCGATGTCGTACAACACAGCTCCAACTTCAACGTTCACGTTGGGCATCGCATCCAGCATTCTTCCCAGCCGCCCAAGATCATTCGCGTGCCAGCCCATGTGCGCTGATACAAACGTGGTCTTGGGATGTTTGCGGAAAAGACTGTCGCGTTCAGCAGCCAACGTCTCGAATGACGGAAAACGATCCGACGGATACCGGCGATCCGCAAACAACGCCATCTCCAGCCAACGTTCGTTGCTGTAATCAAGCGGCTGGAAAAATTCTGGCGGATCACCCGTGTGAATGAACACCGGCAAGTTGAGACGGGCGCACGCATCCCAAATTGGATCCAGTTCGGGATCGTTGATCCTGAGACGCGAACCATCGGGCTTCTTCGTTGACAAGCCAACTTGCTTCGGAATTTCGCCAACGCCAACGGCGCCTTCTTTCACATCGGCTTCAAGCTGTGCGATTGCTTTCTCAGCCCAACCCGGGCCCACGTTCTGAAAGTTGATGCCAGCGAGAATGCGCACGCGATCCCGCATCTTGTCGGATGCTTTCACCGCCGCAATCGCAAGCTTGAGACGTTCGCCGCTCATGTTGTCGGCCGCAATCATCATGCGCACGTTGAGCGTATCCATAAAGAAGCCAATGCTGTCCACACCTTTCACGAATCCAAGTCCGGGCGGATGTCCGTGAAAATCGATGGACGGAAACTTTGACGTCTTCACCATGTGCGTTGGCGCGATCAGCGTCGACTTCGGCCGATAATCCAAAATACTCGGCGCCGCCAATTGGGGCGCCATGCAGGTGTTGGGACGAATTTCAGTTGTGCCGGTCGGACATTCAGTGCCCGGCGGAATCGGTGTACCGCGGCCACCGCCACCTCGGCCACCGCCTCGGCCACCACCCGCCGGGGGTTGTTGAGCAGAAAGTGAAGCAGCTATCAGAACGGTGCCGGCAATGCCGGCGAACAGACGAACAAGACGCATCGAAGCTCCAGTAGGCATTCTCTGAATTTGCGCCAAGTGGCAGCGTTCGGGAACAGGGTTGGGTTGAGTCGAGCATCCAACCTTTTGAGGATTCGCGGCGTCCGATGGGGAAAGCATCTTCACGCCGTTGCTTGTCCGCTCCGTTTCTACAATGTAGAAAAAGTGAGACTTTCCAAACCACCGTCAAACCACACCATGGCTGCTCGGTCCCGACCTCCGTCCATTCCACTCCTGCTTCTGAGTCGCCTCGTTCCGCGAGCCGAACGCGAGGAAGTGCTGGCCGACGTGCAGTCGGAATACGCCACTCGGCTCGAGACCGACGGACGTCGATCGGCCAACCAGTGGTTGTGGCAACAGGCGTTGGGCTCAGCACCGTCGCTCATGCGCTGGTCGTGGTGGCGTGGGATCAACGGATTCGAACCACCCGCCAACAATTATCGGTCCGGAGGGCCAATGCTCAAAAACGTATTTGCGGATGTGCGGTACGCCACGCGTCGTCTCATTGCGCGGCCCGCGTATTCGTTGCTTGCCATCATCACACTCGCGCTGGGGATTGGTGGAACCGCAGCCGTCTACGGAATCGCACGGCCGTTGATGTTCGACCCGTTGCCGTACGCGAACGAAAAAGATCTCGTCACGTTCTGGTATTCCGGCGCGTGGACCGAGCAGGAGTTCACGTACCTGCGCCACAAGTTTCCCGGCTTTCAATCCGTTGCTGCACACCGCGGTGATGACGTCACGTTGCGAGATGGCAACGCGCCCGCGCGCTTGTTGAATTCCCTCTCAACCTCCGCAGAACTGTTTGATGTACTCGGCGCGCATCCAATGATGGGCGACGGATTCAAACCGGGTGACGATGTGATTGGCGCCGAACCGAAAGTTGTACTGAGTTATGGACTGTGGCAGGAACTTGGCGCGAACAAATCGATTATCGGCTCGCGTCTCACACTGCAGGGAATTTCGCGCACAGTTACCGGTGTCATGCCGCGCGGATTCTGGTATCCCGATCCATCCACTCGCGTCTGGATTCCGCAAGCAATTAATCCCGAAGGCCAAAACGGAAGTTTCACACTGGTCGGTCACGTGGCAGCGGGGCAGGACGCGCACAACATGCAGCCACAAGTTGCAGCGCTCGTCAAAATCCTGAGTGAACGCTTCACGTACGGACAGGACTGGAATAAAACGAAAGATCCCAAAGTCATTCCGATTCGCGAAGACCTACTGGGCTCGATGCGTCCGGCGCTCCTCGCCACGTTTGCAGCAATGGGACTGATTCTGCTAATCGCGTGCACCAACGTTGCCGCACTGATGCTCGGCCAATTGGAAGGACGCGCGCCCGAACTCGCCGTTCGATCGGCGCTTGGAGCAAATCGTCGACGTTTGGCGCAACCGTTGTTTGTTGAAGCGATGTTGATTGGACTGTCAGCTGGTGTCGCGGGTGCTCTTGCTGCCGCCGCAGGATTCGGCACACTCGCACGAGCGCTTCCTCTTGGCGCGTTCAGCGAAAACGCGGCGTTCGATTGGCAATTGTTCGTTGCGGCCATGGTTGTTGCGGTGTTTGCGGTGCTGCTTGTCGTAACAATTCCGTCCATCGCACTGTTTCGCCGACAACACGCAGATTTGCAGCGCGTGCTCACGCAATCACGACTGGGTGGTGTGCGCGGAGGTGCTCGCGTCGAGCGAGGTTTGGTGATCGCCGAGGTGGCGTTGGCGATGCTGATTGCCTCGGGTGCGGCGCTGTTGGTGCGAAGCGTCAACAACCTGTACGCCATCAATCCTGGATTTGACCCCAACGGTGTTGCCGTCGCGATGGTATTCTCAGGCAGCGACGTGTCACGCGAACAACGAAGCAACGCGTTCGATGAACTACTGCGTGCGTTCGGCCAAATGCCAAATGTGCAGTCCGTGTCGTACGCCATGCGGGTACCGCTGCGAGGAAACAGTTACAGCAATTCCATCACGATTGACGGCAAGCCGGATCTTCCGCGCACCAGCACGTTTTATCGACCGGTGTCGTTGGGGTATTTCACGACGATGGGCATTCCGCTGAAGAGTGGTCGTCTCTTTGATGGCACCGATCAACCCAATGTGGCTGAGCTGTCGGTGGTGGTGAATGAGGCGTTGGCCAGAAAGTATTTTCCGAACGAAGATCCAATCGGAAAACGCATTGGCGGAGGTTCGCGTTTACCGCAGCGCATCATTGGCGTGGTTGGTGATGTTACGGAAGGCGCACTAAAAGATCCCGCGAAACCCGTTCGTTATTTTCTCGCCACGCAGATGTGGGTCAGTAGTGGCGCCGCATTTGTTGTGAAGACCCAACATCCCGAGCAGGCAGAGGCGTTACTCGATGCGATGCGCAACATCATCAAGACACGAACTCCGATACTGGCGATTGATCGCATGACCACCATGCAGCGGATGTTTGATACTGCAGTGGGTCCTGCACGACAAATCATGACGCTCCTCTCATTGCTCTCTGCGTTGGCGCTTGTATTAGGTGCTGTTGGCATATACGGAGTGCTCGCGCACTTTGCCACGCGAAGAAAACGCGATTGGGCTATTCGCGTGGCGTTGGGACTTCCGGGCTCGCGCGTCATTACGAATATCCTGCGACAAGGTGCGGCGTTGATTGTGGCGGGCGTCGTGCTTGGTGGTGCGTTGACTATCACGCTATCGCACTTTCTCAGTTCCATGTTGTACGGCGTATCGGGCGTGGATGCATTGGCTTTTGCAGGCGCGAGTCTGGCAGTGCTGGTCACCGGATTGCTGGCAGCCTTCATTCCCGCGCACCGCGCCGGCACCGTTGATCCTGCCCTCGTACTGCGCGAACAATGACCCCTGAACATACAGACGCTCCACTCGGCGTTTTTCAGGAGCAGATACTCGTTGCCGTTCTGCGCACACGTGATGAAGCGTACGGCATGAACGTGCGTCGTGAGATTGAACGCGTGACGTCGCGCAGCCTGACTATTGGCGCCGTGTACGCCACGCTTGACCGGCTTGAAGCGAAGGGGTTGCTGCGATCGCAACGCAGCATTGCCGACGAACATTCGCGGCGCGTGTTTCAGGTCACGGCCACTGGCGCGCGAGCATTGGCCGAGGCGCGTGATATGCGCGATCGGTTATGGAGTGGTGTGGACGTACGGGGGTTGCTCAAGCTGGCAGGTGGGTGAAAGTTGATGAATGCGAAATCCGGCTCGCAAAAGAAATAACGCCGCACTTTGCGTTCTCGCATTTTCCGCGACTGCGCTTGTAATGACGCGACTACGACCACCTGTTGCGGCTCACGGGTGGCAGGATGTTGTCGCGGTGTTTGCCGGATCGTTTGCGCTGCTCGCATTAATTGCAATTCCGATTTATCACCTTGAGGTATCGCGCTACAACCGTTTGTTGCGCGGTGTTGACGTTATTGCGCGCTGGTTTGTATCGCCCGGCGATTGGAAACAGTTTGTGCACGACGAGCCGGCGCGCAATTCGGCACCCGGAGCGAATTCCAACATCGTCGATCTCAATCCGCCAATGTCCGCCGAGGGTGTGGAGGTGGTGATTGGCAAAAACTCATTAATAGTCGGCGGCGATTTTCATTCGCTGCCGCGTGCGGGCATAAGCAGAACTACCGGTCCGTCGTGGGTAGGTGGATATCCGCCGAGTTTGGAGTTTCAGGTGTCGGCGCCCAATACCACAGAGACGACAAGCGAGTGGACGTTGCGCTTTCCTGTCGCAGCCAATGCGCACTCGGCCGCCATCGAAGTGCAGAGCTATTATCTGAACCGCTCGCCCGAGCTGTACGTCGAGCGTGATCCGCAGCGCATGCGTCGAATTGGTCTCGCCATGGCGACAGGCGGAGCAGTTGCGCTGGTGGCAGGGCTACTCGCGTGGGGCCGGGAGATAAATCCAACGCTGCTGCTGGTTCTCGTGATTGGCGGTGTGCTTGTTACGCCCGGGGGGCTGCTGATTGCCTTTGTGTGGCATCGACGTATGCCAAAGAGGTACAAGAAGTACCCGTATTGACGTCCGGCTGCGGAGAGCGCACTGGTCTGGCGCAGTGGTGTATTTTTGTACCAGGCCGCCACCGACGGCTGCGCGTTGCATCTTCGCATTCAGAAAACTTCGTATGGCACCTGACGCCACGCTCCCCGACGTTGAGGAGCTGCTCCCACATCGATATCCGTTCTTGCTGGTCGATCGCATCACTGCGATTGTGCCTGGAAAGCGCGCTGTTGGCGTGCGTCAGGTAACGGCTGATGAATGGTTTACGGGACAGGCAGGTTCGTATGAAATGCCAAACACGCTGGTATTGGAGGCGCTCGCACAACTTTCTGGCGCCGTGCTTATTGGATTGTCGGATTCGGCAATTGGTGCGGTGGGTTATTTCGTCGGTATGCAGCGCGTGAAATTTCGCGGCGTTGCGCGTGCGGGTGACGAGTTGGTGCTGGAGTGCAATCTGCTGCAGTTCAAGCGAGGCATTTGCAAAACTGCGGTGACGGCGTCCGTGAACGGCAAGCGCATTGTTCGCGCACAAATCACAACCGTGCTGCGCGCGTAAACAAGAGCGAAAGCAGTCGCGGAAACGCGCCGGCCGCAGCGTCCTCTTCGAGCCACTCGCCGATTTCTGCCAGTTGAAAATGTTGGTTGATGCCAGCGTTCACGTAATCGCCAACCGAATGCACGTACGCGCTCACCTGCACGGTTTCACCGCTGGATTGTTCGGTAAAGTGCGCTTGACCGCCGCGCCACTGCCGATACGGATGCAACTCGCACAAATACAATTGTCCGCCGTCGCATAATACGCGCGCAGCTTCGGCGTACACTGGCGCCAACTGTTCGACGTGTTCAAGCACGAGGTTGCCAATAACGACGTCAACGGAATTGTCGCTGAGTGGCCAGTGTTCGCGCACGTCGTGTTGCACGAATCGAACGTGTGATTGTGGTACTCGCTGTTTGGCAACGGACAACATGCCCGCAGAAAAATCCATCGCGGTAAGTTCGCGCGCGCGTTGTGCGAGATATTCGGTATTCTTGCCGGTGCCGCAGCCAAACTCCAGCACGCGCTGTCCGGAAATTACAAGTTTGGTTGATTGCCGCAGAATGCGCGCATCCAGATCGCGAGTTGGATTGCGGTCTCGGTCGTACTGCGCGGACCAGCGATCGTACGCGGTGGACACATCGATGCCAGCGAGTTCGGTCTCGTTCTCGCCCGTGGATTTTCTGACGGAGTCGTTCATACAAGTGACGGAAACAGGAAACAGAGCAAAACGTGGTTGCTGCAACCAACGTATTGGCAGTAACGTACGTGTACGCTTCGCAGGAAGACACATTGTCCTGCTGCCGGCGTACCCACTTCCGCACTACAGGTTTTTTATGGCAGCCATGGAAGAAATCAAAGTCAGCGGTTCCAAGCTCAAGGGAAAGCTCAAGGAGCTGATCAAGGAAGGCAATGTTCGTCGCGTCATTCTGCGAAATCCCGAAGGACGCACGTTGCTGGACATGCCACTCAACGCCGGATTTGCGGGCGCCGCATTGCTTCCATTCTGGGCTGCTGTCGGTGCGGTGTTGGCACTGGCGAAGGACTATACCATTGCGGTTGAACGTGATCCCGGAAAAAGTGTCACGCCCGCGCCGCAACCGCCGCCAACTGTGTAATGCTCGTGTACGCGGGCGGCGGTTGACACACCATCACTTGTCGCCTACAGTACAAAGACAACCGAAGCCGTGGTCATTTGCCTCTTGCCGCCACGCTAAACAAAGTGCT
>JBDTTO010000140.1:0-7130 GCA_039930585.1 Gemmatimonadaceae bacterium | reverse complement strand
ACACGATGGAAACTGCAATCAACGATTCGACGAGCGGCGGAAACCACGAGCCGCCCGGCGCAAACCCGTACGCAGACGCAATCAATGTGATGCTGTGCGCCGCCGTAAACGCGGTGACGATCGCCGCCAGCATGCGCCAGCGACGCACGGGAATCACGAGACAGAAAATGAAGAGCAGGTGATCGAAGCCGCTGAGGATGTGCTGAATGCCCATCTGCACAAATCGCCACGCGGCCTGATACCAACTGGGATCAAGCTGCACGAGCCCCGGATTACCTTCGTACTCAAACGCCCGCTCTGATTTTCCAGGCGCGAGAAAGTGCAGAACTGTTGTGGTTTTCACACCGAGATGCGCGAGTCCGGACTGCATGGCGAACTTCGCGTTGGCGTCGGTAATGGGATATTCGAGCTCCATGTCCAGCATGGCGCGCTGGAATTGCACTTCTGTCTCAATCGGCAACGCCGCGCCGTGAATATGCGCCAGCGCTTCATCAAACGACTGAAACGAACGGTCGGACGGCAACGATAACTGTGTCGCAACCTGATGTCCCGCGCCCACCTTCTGTCCGTTCTCATAGAACTCGACATAGTTGGCCACCCACAATTCGGCAGCGACGGGCAACAATGAGCCCAGTTTCTGCAAATCGAGAGTGCCATCCGCACGAATGGCGAATTGCATGTCGCGCATGGACTCGAGCGGAACTCGCACAATCACGCGCAAGCGATTGCCATCGGGCTTGACGTACGCAATCACGGCAACGTGTTGCGGCACCTCATGCGCAACCGTGCTGGCCGGCGTGCCGAGCAAGAGGGCCAGCGTAATGAGAAGCGTGCGGAGCAGTGCCTTCACTTGAAACGGTTTGGGTGAGGCCAGTACACGCGGCTGTGATGGTGCCCGTGCCATGCGGCGCAGCTGGTGGGTCACTCTGGACGCGAAGCCGAACACGGAGTTAGTTAACCCCCATTCGAACACACGTCGCTCCCGGGGGCGATGCGTGCTTCCCGAACTTACAACGACCGCCTGCACTGCACAGGGTGCGGGCCGAGCCAAAGGGTAATCAATGCGAAAGTCGCGCACGTTGGTCTACGCCGGAGTGCTGGCCACTATCACGGTTGGCCTCGCGATCGGACAGTCCAAACTGAACGCCGCCATCACTCGGCAAGCCGTTCAGGCGCCGTCGTTCGAAGTCGATCCGTTCTGGCCCAAGCCACTGCCCAATCACTGGATTATCGGATCGACCATTGGTGTTGGCGTCGATTCACGCGATCACGTGTTCATCATCCATCGCGGCGCGGCCACCATGAATGCGCGCACCGAAGTGGATACGACGAAAGCGCGTCCGGAAAACGAATGCTGCGCGGCTGCCCCGCCAGTGCTCGAGTTTGATCCAGAAGGCAATCTTGTAAATTCGTGGGGCGGTCCGGGGCAGGGTTACACGTGGCCCGAATCGAATCACGGCATTGCGGTTGATGACAAAGACAATGTGTGGATTGGCGGCAACGGCCAGGGTGATTCACACATCATCAAGTTCACGCACGAAGGAAAGCTGATCAAGGAAATTGGTATTCCAGGGCGTGCGACGAACAGCAACAGCATGGAGTCGTTTGGCAAAGTTGCCAAGATCACATTTGATGTGAAGGCGCAGGAAGCCTACATCGCCGACGGATATGGCAACAAGCGCGTGGCGGTTGTTGATATGAACTCAGGCGCGATCAAACGGTTCTGGGGCGCGTATGGCAACAAGCCTGATGACGCACCATCCGGTCAGTACAATCCTGATGCACCACTCATTCAACAGTTTCGTAATCCCGTGCACTGCGCAGAACCGTCCAACGACGGTATGGTGTACGTGTGTGATCGTCCAAACGATCGCATTCAGGTGTTCACAAAAGACGGCAAGTTCGTCAAGGAAGTTCGCATTGCGCCGCGCACGCGTGGCGATGGATCGGTGTGGGACATCGCGTTCTCTCGTGATGCGGCGCAGAAATACATGTTCCTCGCCGATGGCAAGAATGAAAAAGTCTACGTGATGGAACGCGAATCACTCAAGATTCTGACCAGCTTTGGCGATGCCGGTCGTCAACCGGGACAATTCTTTGCGGTGCACAGCATCGCAACGGATTCGAAAGGCAACGTGTACACGACCGAAACGTACGAAGGCAAACGTTTGCAGAAGTTCGCGTACAAAGGCATCAAGCCAATCGCGAAAGAAAACCAGGGCGTTGTGTGGCCCGACGGAAAAGCCACGCCCGCGATTCGGCGTTAATTCAGATGCGGTATTCGTGGTTGCTGCTGATTGCGCCAATTGCCGTAACGGCTGGCGCTCAGACGCAGACGCAACGGCTGGAAAAGGACTCGGCGTTTTTCCGAAAGCTCCAGGAGGGAAGACGGGCGACTCAAGCGGCGTTGATTTTTCCGGCTAAACAGTTGCCACTCGAGCGGATGATTCTGGAAGTTGAGCATACGCGCTCGATAAACATTGCACCGCTCATCGCAGCCATTGGCGGAAAGGATGTTCGTCTCCAGCGTCTCGCTGCGCGTACGGCGGGCCGACTGGAACGGCCGGAGTTGGCAAGTGAGGTGCTGCCACTCATGACGTCTGCGAATGTCGACGTGCGTCTTGAGACTGCGAGCGCGCTTGGGCAGATGAACGCCAGAGTTGACTACTACGCGTTACTGCAGGCGGAGAAAGATGGCGTCGTTCGTGGTGAACTCCTCACGACGGTTGGGCGTGTGATGCCCGCGATCGCTGGTGCAGAAGCGATGTTGGCCACGGGTTTGGATGATGCGACATCAGCCGGCCGCACCGGCGCGATTCGCGGCATCGAATCGTTGTTCCGGCAAAACCGCTCGATGCGCGCATCGCCGGCAACGCTCGAAAAACTTCGCGCCGCATTCAAGTCAAACAGTGGCGCGATCCCTCGCCAACTCGCGCTGCTCACTTTGAACGCCTCCAACGGCGGCGATTCTTCGACCTATGCATTGGCGCTCCGTGACACGAGTGCGCAGGTGCGCCGCTTGGCCGTTGCCGGATCAAAGCAGTGGATCGCGGACGCCGCACCAATGGTGCGCTATCAGGCACTGCGTACCGCGAACAATTGCGCGCGTGCTGAAGCGGCAATTACTGATGCGAACGAAGGCGTGGCACTCGCCGCGATTGATATAGTTGGCGACAAGAAGTGCAGTGTCGCCTCCATCGACAAAGTTGTTACGTCCGGAAAGACCTGGCGCATGCAGGCGCACGCGCTCGTTGCGTTGGCCAAAATTGCGCCAGACGTTGCCCGCACAAACTTGTCGAAGTTCGCGACGCATTCTGTGTGGCAAGCACGCGTGTATGCGGCGACCGCAGCACGGCTGTTGGGCGATAGTGCGACGCTGGCCAAGCTGGCCCGCGACGCTGAACCCAATGTCGCAATCGAAGCAATGAGCACGCCTGCGGATGCAATTCGGGCACTCAACAGCAATCACTCGGGGTTGGTGCGCGCAGGGGCGCTCAAGCTGAAAGGTTCGCCAGCATTGGCCGCTGCGGTTCCGCAAGTCTTCGCGGCCTTCGAGCGCATCTCAAAGAATGGATTCGCCACCACACGCGATCCCCGCATTGCACTGATCGATCGTCTGAACGAATCGGAAGACGTCACGATCACGTCGAAGATGCGGCCGTATCTGTCCGACGTTGATCCGGCCATCGCGAAAATCGCTGCAACCATCGTGTCGAAAGCGGGCACACCAACTGCGCCGATTACAACGGCGTTGCTCAACGTTCCGCTCCCGTCGGACGCAACGCTTAAGGCATTGAAAGGGGCGACGGCCAGGATCACGATGAAAGGCATGGGCGTGATCACGCTTGACCTGCTCACTGACGAAGCGCCAATCACGTCTGCGATGTTTGCCGATCTTGCTGACAAAGGCCGGTTCAACGGACTCACGTTTCACCGCATTGTCGCCAACTTCGTGATTCAGGGTGGAAGCCCCGGCGCCGACGAATACGATGGCATTACGCAGCAATTCATGAAAGAAGAAGTCGGATTGCCCAGTCATCTGCGCGGCACACTCGGCATCAGCACACGCGGGCACGACACGGGTGACGGTCAGATCTTTGTGAATCTTATCGACAACTATCGCCTTGATCACCAGTACACGGTGTTTGCGCGCATCACATCAGGCATGGACGTGGTCGATCGCGTGCAGGAAGGTGACGTGATGGAATCGGTGCAGATTATCCGCAAGAAATAGCAGTGCCCAGAGTTGTTGTAATTGGAGCAGGGGCCGCTGGATCAATGGCGGCGATATTTGCGGCTACGGCGGGCGCAGAAACCATTCTGCTGGAACGCACACGCGACGGTGGCCGCAAGATTCTGATCAGCGGTGGCGGTCGTTGCAACGTGCTGCCCATGAAGCTGGACGAGACACGTTTCGTGACCGACTCGTCACCCAATCTGCTGCGGAAGATGGTGCGTTCGTGGCCGCTTGAACAGCAACGTGCATTCTTCGAAAACGAAGTCGGAATTCCGCTCGTTGATGAAGACGAAGCCTCGAAAGTATTTCCGGCGTCGCATCGTGCGCGCGACGTGCGTGACGGTTTGCTCGCGACTGCGTACGCACGCGGCGCAGAAATGCGGTTCAACACGCTCGTATCGGGCATAGAACCGCAGCAAAGCGGCTGGCGTGTGTTGATCGACGGTGGTGCGGCGATTGAAGCCGACGCCGTCATTGTTGCGACAGGTGGCCTGTCCGTTCCCAACACAGGCAGCGATGGCACCGGGTTACGAATGCTCGCGCAGCTGGGGCACACGATGCATCCGACTTATGCCGCGCTTACACCAATGCTTGGCAACTCAGCGGAGTTTGCAAGTTTGTCTGGTGTTTCGTTGACGGTTTCTCTTCAGGCGCAATCGCCGCAACACAACGCGACGGCACGCGGCGGATTTCTGTTTACGCATCACGGGTACAGCGGTCCTTCGGTCCTTGATGTGTCGCACGTGGTGGTGCGTTCGCGTCACGAAGGTGATGGCAGCGCAAAGGTGCGCGTGCAGTGGACGCCGCTTGATGCGACGGCCTGGGAAAACGCACTCAAGCCCAAAGGTGCACGCACCGTGACCGGCGCGCTGCGAGCTGAGATGCCAGACCGACTCGCAGCAGTACTGTTGCAATTGGCTGACGTTGATCCTACGCGAACTCTGGCCGAATTGCGGCGCGACGAGCGCTTACGTCTGATCGACATGTTGGTGCGCGGCGAACTGCCCTGGAGCAGCGACGAGGGCTACAAGAAGGCCGAAGTGACAGGCGGCGGCGTGGCGTTAAGCGAAGTGGATTCACGCACGATGGAAAGCAAACGCCATTCGGGGCTGTTCATTTGTGGTGAGGCGTTGGATGCGTTCGGGCCCATTGGCGGGTACAATTTTCTGTGGAGTTGGGCGACTGGTCGAGCCGCGGGAACCGGCGCCGCGAAGAAAGTTCTGACACCGAAGGACGCTGGCTGAAACGCGCATTCCAACAAACGCACCAGTGCAGATAACCACAATCAATCACGACTCTGCATTGGGTGCCTGGACGCACAGCGAATGTGTGCCCGGTTCGTTGTCGGGTGTAGTGGAAAAGATGTGGCACTTTGAGGGGCGCATGTCGCTGCTGCGTGAACGCTCGTTTCCGCGGGTGTATTCGGAAATCATTCTGCAGTTGGGCCCATGCTTCCGTGAAGTAGATGCAGCGGGGCAGAGCAAAGAATTCTTTCCGCAGGCCTGTTTTGGCGGAGCGACGACTGCACCGTCAGTTATTGAAGCGCCGGATGATGTGTGCTGGGTCATTGGCATTCAGTTGCACGCGGCGGGCGCGTACATGTTGTCGGGTGTGCAGTCCGAAGAACTTCTGAACGCGACCGTGAGCCTCGACGACGCCTTCGGTGATCACGCGAGCAGCCTGGCCGAGCGGTGTTTCAGCGCGCAATCGGTGCGTGCGCGTTTCGAAATTATTGTTCGTTTTCTTGAGCAGCGCATTGCGAATCACTCGCTGCACCATCCGGGTATCGCATGGGCGTCGCACGAATTGCGAGTGAATAACGGTCAGTCTGCAATCGCCGATTTGCAGCAGCAGACGAGTTATTCAAAAGCGCGTTTTGTGGCGCTGTTCCGTGAACAAACCGGAATGACGCCCAAGCAGTATGCGCGCATTTTACGTTTTAGAAATTCCCTGCAACTGCTGCAATGCGGCGGCCGCTTGAGTGATGCTGCGCTCAGTGCCGGTTATTACGATCAGGCGCATATGCATCGTGACTTCACGGAGTTTGCGCAAATGACGCCCGCTGCATTCGTTGCGGCGCAGCGTTTTCCGAATTCGATGAGTTTGCCCGAGGCAATCTGATTTCAGTAGTCGAGCGCAACTGGTGGTCTCGAGTGCGGTTGCAGTAAGAAAATGGCCTTTGATTCCGCAGGGCGGGTCGCAACCCCGAAACGAGGTCATTCCAGCATCTCAACCGAACTTTTTTACAATACAAGTCGGATTTCCTGGAATATTGTTATTTAGCAATTCTCGTCAAACTATCTGTTGAGGCAAAACATGACTGAGCCCGCCCGCAGCAATCCAATGATGACGCACGCCATTCCGTGCCTCGGCTATCGCGACGCACGCACCGCCATTCAGTGGCTCGTTGACGCGTTTGGCGCGGACGCACGACATGTCTACGACGGACCCGATAACACCGTCTCCCACGGTGAAGTCTGGTTTGGATCGAGTTGCGTCATGATGGGGACGCTCAAAGACAACAACATGCCGCCGCACAAGGCCGGCGAGTCGGCGGTGTACATCGTTGTCAGCAGCGCCGCCGAAGTGGACCGACTGCACGCCAGCGCCGTTCAACACGGCGCACAGATTGTCATTTCACTCCGCGACACTGACTACGGTTCGCACGATTTTGGCGCGCTTGACCCCGAAGGAAATTTCTGGGGATTTGGCACCTACGCGCCCGAATGACACAAACAAAAAACGCCTGCGCATTGTGAGTGCGCAGGCGTTGGACGCTACTGAATTTACTGAACCTGGATGTACAACGGCGCCGGCCACAGGCGTAAAATCTCGCTGCGCGGCGTTGGCGGATTGTCGTTACGGATCTTGCTGAACTGCTTCCACCCCGTGA
>JBDTTO010000139.1:0-7134 GCA_039930585.1 Gemmatimonadaceae bacterium | reverse complement strand
GTTCCCGCGTCGCGCGCCGATGTGCCCTTCGAGGTGCAAGCGAACGGCGTCGTGATAGAAATCGTACGCGCCAGCCAACAGAAATCCGCCGTTACGACCCGCAGCACCAGCCCCAACATCCTGCGCATCAATACCAATCACATCTTCGCCACGCGACAACAGCTCGCCAATCGCCGTTAGCCCCGACCCACCCAATCCAATAACACACGTTCCGCAGGTGACATCGCCGTCCAACTGCGGTAACGATTGCCACGCACCGTCATCCCAAACAGGAGTGTTGGAACGCGCGGTTTTCTGCATGGAGTGCGAGCTGTCGGACTGATCGTTCATCTAACTCTCGTGAAAAACGTCTTATGGATCGCAAGTGAACGGCGATGTAGGCTTTCCGCATG
This sequence comes from Gemmatimonadaceae bacterium, assembly GCA_039930585.1. Taxonomy (GTDB): domain Bacteria; phylum Gemmatimonadota; class Gemmatimonadetes; order Gemmatimonadales; family Gemmatimonadaceae; genus Gemmatimonas. The sequence goes on along the minus strand of JBDTTO010000139.1, from coordinate 6,742 downwards.
CTTTTATGCGACGACTGCACGGTATCGAATTGCTCGACATTCCGCGATGCCCGCGCGTGATTCGCGACGGGGCGACAGACTATCTGCAGTTCATCATCCGAACCGGAAACGCGTACGAGCCAATCGTGCCGATCTTGGCACAGGCACTGGCAAACAGAGGTATTTCGGAGATCGTGGATCTCTGCTCGGGCGGCGGCGGCCCATGGCCTGATTTGCGAAAATGTCTCGTCGAAAATGGCGCGACCGCCGAACTGCGGGTCCACCTGACCGACCTCTATCCGAACGTGGAAGCGTTTGCCAACGTCGCCGAGTGCGATGCATTGGTCAGTGGTGCGCGTGAGGCACTCGATATTGAACGTTATTCAATTCCAATGCATGGCCTGCGCACATTCTTCTCTTCGTTTCACCACTTTACTCCCAGTGTCGCCAGGGAGGTGCTTCGCAACGCTGCGAGAAATGGCGATGGTATCCTGATTGCCGAAGTGACCGGCCGGCGCGCGTCGGCGATGTTGTTCATGTTGTTGGCGCCACTGTTGGTGTGGCTGGCGACACCGCGACTGCGCCCGTTCCGCTGGTCGCGCCTGTTTTTTACCTACGTGATTCCAGCCATTCCGTTTGTCGTTTGTTACGACGGCATTGTCTCATGCTTTCGGACCTACAGCGTAGATGAACTGCGGGCACTTCTTACGACCGTGGAAGATCTCCCGTACGAGTGGCAACTGGGGCTGGCGTCCGGGCACGGTCTGCTGCCGGTAACGTACGCCCTCGGCTTTCCCACATCTCGCGCAGTCTCACTGCGAGGCTCGGACGCATGACGGCCGCAGCGGCAGATTCACGCGTTGGATGAGCATTCACCGAAATTGACGAACGCAACACGCTGGGTGGCGTGACAGATTTTGCACCCGCTGCCGCAACACTGTGCGTCGCGTTTGGGCACGTGATTTCCGCAATCAGAATGGCCGACGGTTCGCCGAAGCGCGGCAAGAGCGCGGGAAATACCAACAATGCTCCGCCAACGCGTAACCGGCGTTGAACAAGCCGAGCGACGTTGATGATGGTCGCAGTGAGCTTCGTGGGAGTACGCATGGTGATTGCCCTGATGGCGGGGAGCTACGAGGCGGAATGCAGCTGACGATCCGCGTTACTCATAAGGCGTGCCCTTAGACGCTGGTATGACACCGAGAGCGACAAAATCGTTGCAACGGTTGCGAACGGGCCAGCACGTACGCGCTTCAGTTTTTGATGATTCCGGGAGGTGCGCTGCGAAACAGTCCGTTCAATTCTCCCAGCATACCAACAGCGGTGTCGATAAGAGGGTCACCCGCCGTGTAGAACTCGCGTGGCGTCCACGGGATGGCCACACTCGGCGCGACACCTTTCCACTCGATGGGCTGACGATCCGGACCAAATTCCATCCAGCGTGGCACAGTAAATCGCCAACCATTTCCCAGCGCGTACGACTTGGGATTTCCTGACGCGCCGCCGGTCGTATCACCAATTACGGTGACTTGCGGTAACTCGCGCATAGCGGCGACAAAGGTTTCGTTCGCGCTGAACCCACCGCGGCCAGCCAACACGACCACGGGCTTTGAATATTGAAACGGCCCACGCGGTGAAATGCGGCGCGCTTGCTCCGGTGTCAAATCGTCGTGATTGCTGCCATTTCGCACGCGTACATACGAAACGACGTACGATTTTTCGGCGAAGCGACTGGCAAACGCAAACGCGGTCGCATCACTGCCACCGCCGTTTGTGCGCACGTCAATAATCATTCCCGGCGCGTCGCGATAACGCAGCAGCGCCAGGTCGAGTGCGGTGGTGTCGATTTGCTGAGCGCCCCAGGTTGCGATGTACAGATAGGCGAATCCCCCAATCGTCGCCTCCCCCCACGCGTTCCCGTGCGCTATGTAGCCGACATCGCGCAGCGCGCGCGTCCATCGGGCCGCATCAAAATTCTCCAGCGCGGTTGGAACGTACGTAGGAACGACCACGCCCTTTGGATCCACAAACCATGCATGCACGTCACGCAGCGGACGCAACATATCCAGCATGATTGAAATGAATTCATCTTCGGTGCGTGCCGCAGCGGCGCGCGGACGGTAACGCGTGCGCAAGTTGTTCCAATCATCCGCGGTGACATTTTTGTAGGCGAATGCTGGATACACCCTGTCGTATTCCGACCAGATGAGATCAAACTGCGCTTCGTAACTAGGGGCGACGCGCTGACGGGGTGCGGTTGTGCACGCGGAGATACCGAATAGAGCGGCGCACCCGAACGCTGCAATCTGACACACGCGACGCAGGGCTGCGCGTCGCGCAGTCTGGCGAGGCCGTCGCACAAGGCGGCTGGCATTTCGCTCGGTGATTCCGGAATCCGCCAACGATGGGCGCGTCATTCGTCCGTAAAGCGTACCGTACCGCCAGGAGAGAGGGGGCGTTCGGTGGGTGTGGAACTGGGACTAGATAGTCCACCACCCCTTATGATCGCGATTGTGCGAACGTCACGTAAGGGGGTGGCGGGCCGAGCTATTGAGTCAATTGGGACGGGGAGGCTCTTGTCCCGCTTGTCGGTGCGTCTTGGACACCTGACCATGCAGCACGGCCAATTCGGGCGAAAGCTGGAGTGCCTGATAGTACAAGCGTTGAAAGGCATCTCCACTGGCGTCCGCGCGGAGCAGCTCGCGCGAGCGGCTCAGGAGTGCGTTTGCTTCGCCGACGCCCAACACGGATTCCTTATCCTCCATGCGCTCGTCGATAAGCAGGACCATCTGCCCCATTGGGCGGAGCCAATCGAACCAGGGGTCGCCAATCGCCAACTGGAGAAACAGGCCATTGTTGGCAATCCGGCCGTGCACCTTTTCGTAGCGGATGCGCTCGACCTGCAACAGGGCGCGATGCACGCGCAGCATGTCTTCGCGGGCCGTACTAAGTTGACGGCGAACCGAAGCCGTGGCCTCGCTTCCGTCGTCGAAATTTGTGGTGTGTTTATCGCTCATGTGGTTACGCTGTCAATTGCTCTAAAACGCAGTGAACTTTCTGAATCGGACGGCGCCACACGCCGGCCGCGGCACCAACTGTCACTGTCTTCGCACAGCTGTTTGAATACCCCAAACACATTGGTCATGTTCGGAGTATTTACGCAACCGGCGTCGCGCCGACGTTCGCTCCGATTAATGTACGCTGCTCTCCATTGCAGCCTCTCCCCCCTACCGCTCCCTGCCCGTGCGACTTCGCCTGGTATTGGCCACACTTCTACTGTCCTCGGCCGCGCTCGCGCCGGTCTCACGTGCGCAGACTGCGCCGTCCACGGCCTGGCCTACGGTCCACCAGACCAATGGATGGTACGGCAACATCTACGAGCAGGCACTCAATCCGACCTTTTCCCTGATGACGGACATTCAGTGGCGCCGGAGCGGTTTGGTTGAACATCCCAAACAGCTGTTCGCCGTTGGCGGACTCACCTGGCGTGCCACACCGGGCGTTCGCGTCACGCTGGGAGGAGGTTACATCGCGAGCACGCCTTATGGACTGCTGCCGGCGGCACTCCCTTCGCGCGAATACCTGATCTGGTATCAACTGCAATTTCAGCAACACGCCGGTCCGCTCGATTTTGGGCATCGGTATCGCTATGAAAATCGCTGGATTCACGACGTCATTCGCGACGCCAACGGCACCCACAACGGCGATACCCGATTCGCCCATCGATTGCGATATCAGCTTCGCGCCTCGCATCCGTTCAGCAGTATCAAATTGCACGGACAATCGATGCTCGCGATTGCTGCCGACGAAGCATTTATCGGCATGACTGCTGCCGAACGGCGCGTGTCGTTTGATCAGAACCGCGCGAGCGTCGGAATTGGTTTGCCACTCGGCCACGGCGAGCGCATGGAGGTCAGTTACATGCAGCAGTGGATCGCGCAGGCCCGCGTGAAAACGAGCGAAATCAACAACACATTGTTGGTCATGTTCGTGCACAATCTGGCGAAGTAGCTGCTGCCGCCGCCGATCAAAGCGCCCGATCAAAGGGTCTGACCCTTTGATCGGGTGCCGAGATGCCTCTTAGACCGAAGTGATCAAAGGGTCTGACCCTTTGATCGGGTGCCGAGATGCGTCTTAGACCGAAGCGCTGGTCTCGAACATTTCGCTTGCCCGCGCCTTTTTGTAGGCCTTTCGCACCAGCCAGATAATCACGACGGCCGGCAGGACAAAAAAGACCAGCGCCTTAAGGGCGAAAATAGTAACCAGACCCACCGCGATGAGAATCATCACCGGGATGCCCAGAATTCCCATCGTGAGAAATGGGCGGAGGGCCAGCAGGCGCAACAGCAGTGCAATCACCGGTAGAGCTCCCGTAGAGGATGTTGATACTACGCGCCGAAGCCGGTCGAAGGTTTCTGTCGGAGGACAAAAATTTCGGTTCTTTGAATTCTAAATGGCATTTGGTCGTGAGTCGATACATGGCTAACGCCCGCAGCGCTTTGTGCCCGATTAGTTTTCCGACCCATGCGCCAAATCACCTCGGCGGTTACCGCCTGTTTGCTCCTGTATTTCGGATCGAGTTCGACCGCTCTTTCGGCGCAGGACACCGCGCACGTGTCCGGGCCCACGAACCGTTCAGACAAAGCCGCCACGGATTCAGGTTCCGTGCACTTTGCCAAATACCGGAAATATCCATGGAACGGTTATAGCCTGTGGGCAGGCGGTTCCTATGAGACGCGCTCGGCGTCGCACAATGAGCACTTTGACGGGTCGATGCGCATTCTCGCGGTTCAGATTTCTCGTGACGTGTGGCGCGGAAAACGGACAAAAATCGCGTACGTTGGCGAAGTGTTGCCCGTGATGCTTGTGCGCAGCGGACCACCACTGAGCCGGATACCCGACACGCTGAAGTCGCCGAAAATCTACTTTGAGCCTGCAGAACTCAATCGCTTCAAGTTTCGCGACGCGTATGGTTTTGGACTGGCACCGTTTGGTGCGGAAGTATCTACGCAGCTGTCGCATCGCACGAGTGCGCTCTTCAACATCACCGCTGGTGGTTTGTTATTCACGAGGGAAGTGCCGTACGGCGCAGCAACGAAACCAAACTTCACGGTATCACCGGGCGTTGCGTTGCAGTGGGAGCCGCAGAACAAAACTCGCGTCGCAATTGGATACACCTTTCACCATTTGTCGAACGCCAGCTTCGGTCGCGCCAATCCGGGCATGAACTCGCAGATTCTCTACGTACGAATGTCGCGTTTGCGACGCGCGCTTGAGACACGTTAGTACTGGCGCGCCTCTCAACTCACCGACTGTCTACATGATATCAATGCGTAATTCGTGCATTAAGAAACTGCCGCGTCGCCGAATCGCGCTCCGTTTGAGCTGCATCACAGTGGTCGCGACAATTTTGTTTGCGGCCTGCAGTCACGAAGATGAAGAAACGCGACTCAACCGGGAATTAAGTGAAGCGCAGGCCGCCATGACGTTTTGTGATCAGGCTCCCGCAAACTGCGACGTTGACGAACTGGCAAAACGCAACGCGGCTCTCTCAAGTGCCGAGACGGCCTTGAGCAAATTTCAGAAAAAGAAATAACGAGCGGGAGACGGTTGCAGCGCCGCGCTGACGACGCTCAGAATTGTGTACGCCGCGCAAATCCGCCTGATACAATGATCAGCAATGCCGCACCCACCGCGCCAAGCACGGCTGGATCCCGCGAGGTGGCAAGCGCTATTCCGACAATGACCAGCGATCCCAGTGTCTTCATCGACCTGTCCTCAAAACGAGTACCTGAACCAGCACACAGATACTTTATAGCAGACTCGACCATTGCGCCGTGATCGAAGTCACCCTAGGGCTTACTTAGTCTCTTTCGCCACCACGCGCCGACAACGCCGCCTACGAATCCAAACAAATGCAGTTCCCACGAAATGCCGTTTTGCAACGGCGACAGGCCGAATAAAACAGAACCCCAGAGTGCAGCAGCCAAAACTGAAATGGCGATCGAACTCAGTTTGCGGTCAAACCATCCCGTGGTGAGCAGGTAGCCGAGGTACGCAAACACCACGCCGCTGGCGCCGATGTGCAGGGAAGTTCGGCCGAGAAGCCACGTGGCCGACCCGCCGACTAAAACTCCGAGTGCGGTGACGCGCCAGAAATCGCGTTCACTGCGCAGAAAAACGGTGCCACCAATCACAACAATTCCAACTGAGTTCACTGCCAGATGTGCGGCGTTCAAGTGTAACAGCGGATGAAACAGAATTCCCCACGCGCCGCTGCTCGTTCGCGGAATTAATCCAAACTGGTAGAGCGCGCCCGACATCAGAAAGTTGAGCGCAGATACCGCGCCAAGTGTGCCGAGTATTGCCGCGAAAGTTTTGGCGCCGCGTTTAAGTGTGCCGCCAAATGTGCGCGTTGTTACTTCAGGCGTTGATTGAGTGGAAACAGGGCCGCTCAACAGCGGTGAGTTCACGCCGCCGCTGTCGAGGCGTTCACGCAGGGCTTGCGACCGTTGCGCGCGATCCATTTCCGGTGAAGACATCAGTCCAGCGGCTCCAGCCCCTTTGTAATCTCGGAACGGCGGGGTTCGAGAAATGGTGGAAGTGAAAGACGTTTGTCATCGAGCGGACCGTCAACATCAAAGCCTGGTCCAACTGTCGCCAACTCGAACAACACGTGGTTGGGTTCCCGTACGTAGATCGACTGGAAATAGTGACGATCAACAATGCCGCTGTTGTGAAAACCAAGCAGCGTGAGTTTTGC
>JBDTTO010000138.1:0-7231 GCA_039930585.1 Gemmatimonadaceae bacterium | reverse complement strand
AGTATTTCCAACAGCGACGAAAAAGCATGTCGTCACCGACGCCTAATGGCTAGGCCGTCCCGCCGCCCACAGGAGGATGTTCGAATGTTGAGAGCACGCAGTGCGCGTGTCATGGACACGCTTGGAAGTTGGACGACGAATCGCAACGCGAGGTCTGGATCAGCCAGACGATCCACGCTGTTGCGCGCCGTCGGACTCGTAGTTCTGGCACTGGTGCTGCCACGCAGTGCGTTGCAGGCGCAAGCGCGCCTTGGTGTGATCACGGGCAAAGTGGTTGAAGCGGGGCCGGGCGGCGCGGTGCTCGTAAGCGCGCAAGTCACGGTTGCCGGCACGACCATTGGAGCGCTGACGAATGCCGATGGCCGGTATACGCTCAGAAACGTTCCGCTGGGATCAGTCACCATTCGCACCGCGCGCATCGGATATTCCGAAAAAATTTCGACAGTGACAGTGACCGCAGGTGACCCGATCACCCTGGACCTCGCACTGGCGAAAGTTGCCATCAACCTGACACCAATCGTCGCGACCGCCACAGGCGAACAGCGTCGACTTGAAATTCCAAATCAGATTGCGAACATCGACGCCGCGAAATTGATCGAAACCTCGCAGGTCACGAACGTCAGTGACCTGCTGGTCGGAAAAGCGGCCGGCGTACAGATCCTGCAGGGATCGGGCGTCAACGCGGCTGGCCGCATTCGCATTCGCGGTACGTCCTCAATTTCACTGAGCAACGATCCCATCATTTTCGTTGATGGCATTCGCATCAACAGCTCCGCATCCGGACTGGGCACGGGCGGTGCACCCGCCAGTCGATTGAACGACATCAATCCGGAAGACATCGAAACGATGGACGTGATCAAGGGGCCCGCGGCATCGGCCACTTACGGTACAGACGCCGCAACTGGCGTTATCGTGATCACGACGAAGCGCGGACGTGCCGGTGCGGCCCGCTGGAATTTCTATACCGAGCAGGGCATCACGCGCGACAAGAACGAATATCCGTACGCGTACACGGCATGGGGTAAACTGGCCAACCAGACCAATACTGCCAACAACGGCCGAGCGTCGGATTGCAACATCAATACGATTGCGGCCAAAACGTGCGTGGTCGATTCCATAACCAAGTTCAATCTCTGGAAAGATCCGCGCGCCACGCCGCTTAAACAGGGTGATCGCCGGCAGTACGGCATCAGCGTTTCCGGTGGTACCGAGGCGGTGAACTACTTCGTCGCCATGGAACAGGAATCGGAGACGGGCACGCTCGGCATCGCGCAGTTTGATCGCGATCGCTTCAAGCGTCAGGGTATTGCGGTCAAGGAAGAGTGGGCGGATCCGAACACGTTCCAGCGCTTCAGTCTTCGTACGAACCTGGATCTCAAGCCATCGGCACACTTGTCGGTTCCGGTTCGCAGCTACTTCCTGAGCAGCCAGCAGCAAGCGCCGCAGGACGGCAACAACACCATCGGACTTGGTTCAAGTGCTTTTGGTGGTCCGGGTACGCCAAACCGCACGGCAACAGTTGGTGGAACGGATTCATTGTTCGGCTATCGCGTGTACACACCTGGCGAAATTTTCCAGCAGTACAACAACATCGATCTGCAGCGTTGGATTGGCTCAATCTCGCCAAGCTACACACCAACCGGCTGGCTCGCGATGCGCGGCAACGCGGGTCTCGACTACTCGATTGAATCGTTCGACAACGTGTGTCTGCGCGATCAGTGCCCAAACTTCTCCACCGTTCGACTGGGCAGCAAAAGCACGAGTCGCGGTCGCCAGTTTCAGTGGACGGCCGATTACTCCGCCACGGCGAGTTTCCGGCCGATGTCGTGGGTATCGACGCGCACCACTGGCGGTTTCCAGTTCGTGCATCGTTTTGACGACTCGTACAACGCCAGCACCGCACAGCTCCCGCCGGGTGGCGCCACGCTTGGCCAAGGATCGGTTCCGAACGTGAGCGAAGGCACGACGGTTTCGAAAACAGCAGGCATCTTCGTTGAACAGAATCTTCAGTTCTTCGAAAAAGTCGATCTCGTGGCGTCCGTGCGCGGCGATCAGAACAGCGCGTTCGGCAAGAACTTCGGCACGGCATATTATCCGCGATTCGGTCTCTCGTACCGCGCGTCGGAGGCCAACTGGTTCCCGATGCAGGATCAGATCAATCTGTTCCGCTTGCGCAGCTCATGGGGTCAATCCGGTATCCGTCCAGGCACGACGTCCGCACTTCAGTTTTACGGGTCGAACACGTATCGCGAAACCAGCGCCGACTTGCCAGGGCTGACGTACTCAGCCGTGGGAAATCCGAATCTGCGTCCGGAAACGGTTACGGAAATTGAAGGTGGCGTTGACGTCGGATTGTTTGACGATCGCATCACGACGTCGCTCACCTACTACAACAAGAAGTCCAGCGACGCCATCGTGTCGCAGACTCTGCCGGCCTCTCCGGGTGGACCAACATCGTACGCCACCAACATTGGCGCTGTTCGCAACTGGGGTTGGGAATACCTGTTCACGGCACGTCCGGCGCAATTCCGTCGATTCGGATGGGACTTCACGGTGAACGGGTCGTACAACTCAAACGAAGTGCTCGACCTCGGCGGAATACCGGCGGGAACCGGCACGACGCGCAATGCCGTTGGATATCCAATCAACTCACTCTGGGATCGTGGGTACACGTACAACGATGCCAACAACAATCACATGATTGAGTTGTCCGAAGTCACCGTCGATTCACTGCCACATTACCTCGGCTACAGCATTCCGCGTGCCGAAGTATCGTTGCAGAACGGTTTTGATTTCTTCCGCAACGGTCAGGTGCGCGTGACGTTCCTGATTGACGGGAAGTTCGGTGGCATGACCGACAACACAACGGAGCGCTTCCGTTGCGCGACGCGTGTGAATTCGGCGGAACGCGTTGATCCATCATCACCGCTTGATCGGCAGGCGCGTTGTACGGCGTTCCAGAAGCCGGTATCGACGAACGTTGGCTATTTCGAGAAGACGAACTACTGGCGTTTGCGTGAATTGGGTGTGACGTGGCGTGTACCACCGTCGCTCATCACCAAGACGAGGATTGCGAAGAACGCGACGATCACGCTGTCCGGACGCAATCTGCATTTGTGGAGTGATTTCACGGGCGTCGACCCAGAAACGACTTCCAGCGTCGGCAATACACAAGCCGAATTCCAGATCACGCCGCCGCTCCAAACGTGGACGCTGCGCTTCAACTTCGGCTACTAACAACGACCATGACCAAGAACTCATATATCTGGTCGCTCACTGCTGCGACGGCTGCTTCGGCAGTACTCGTCAGTGCCTGCGACATGGGCAAGCTGGTTGCCGCTACGGATCCTGATATCATCGGTGTTGAGGCGGTGGCAAGTCCTACTGCGGCAAACGCTTTGCGTATTGGTGCACTCGGACGTTTCAATGCCAGCACGACCGGTGGCGAAACGATGTTTCTGTACGGCGGACTCTTTGGCGACGAGTTCACGACGGGCGACACGTTCACGCAGCGCGTCGAAACTGATCAGCGCCAGCTGACGCCGGAAAACGCAAACATCACGACGGCGTATCGCGGTCTGCACACACCACGCACCAGTGCCATTCAGGCGCGTGAAGCACTCGCGGCATACGCACCGTCGGCACCGGCCTGGAACTTCAGCGAGATGTATTTCGTCGAAGCGTACATGCTGAACACACTGGCCGAACATTTCTGCAATGGCCAGCCAATCAGCAACATCAAGGACGGCGTCATTGAATACGGCGCACCGATGAGCAACGATCAGATCTTCACGCTCGCATTGGTGAAGGTTGATTCGGGCATCGCGAAGATCAGCGGCGTAACGGGAACGAACGAAACCCGTGTTCGCAACTCGTTGCAGGTATTGCGTGGTCGCATTCTGCTCAATCAAGGCAACTTTGCTGGTGTGCAGGCGGCCGTAAGCGCAGTACCAACCACGTTCGTGTGGGCGCAGGAACACTCGGCGAGTTCGAGAACGCCGGGCGTATGGTCGTTCCTCAACAGCCAGCGTCGTTATATCCTGTCGAACAACGAGGGCCCGCTTGGCCTCAACTTCGCCACGGCTAACGATCCGCGCGTGCCAACCTGCACGGCAACGCAGGCAGTGTGCATTGCGGCAGGTTTCAACACAGCGCGTCCGTTCGACAGCGGAAATACCGCCGTACCGAACATGCTGTATCAACTGGTGTTTCCAACTGATGCTTCGTCGGTTCCGCTCATGAGCGGTTTGGAAGCGCGCTTGTACGAAGCCGAAGCGCTCAACAAAACCGGAAACTGGGCCGGCGCGTTAACGATCCTGAACGCATTGCGTGCGGCACCGCCGGGTTATGGACGCACCATTGCGGTCATGGCGCCGTTGGCAGATCCGGGCAGCGATGATGCGCGTCGCGATCTCATCTTTCGTGAAAAAGCGTTCTGGTTGTTTGGTACGGGACATCGTTATCCAGACATGCGCCGCATGATGCGTCAGTACGGCATGACGCCAAATCAGGTTATGCCAAACGGCGCGTGGCAGATCAATCGTGCACCAGGTTACGGTGTCGATGTTGTGTTCCGCACGCCAACGGCCGAGACGTTCAATCCGCTGCAGCCGCAATCAAACGGCGCCGCGACCTGCACGAACTTGTCGCCGTGAGGCATTAGATCGACCGAAGTTGATGGAATACAAAAGGGGCAAGTGCGAAAGCACTTGCCCCTTTTGTATTCTGGAAAGCGAAATGAACCACGCTTGAACCTGTAATGCTTCAGCAACGAGAATTCTCGGGCAAAGTCCGCTCAGGAACTACCGCGCGTGCTCACGATGATTGCGCCAGCACCGGATGACGTTGTGCCAAACCGCTGCGTTGCATCGGACGGCGACAAGAAATCGATGCGTTCAATTTGCGAAGCGCGAATCTGCCGAAGCATGCTGTAGTCCATCACCATGGCACCATCAATCAACAACACCGGACTGCTGGCGCTCTTTGACTGAATGCTTGCCGGGCCTCGACGCTGCGATACACTTACGCCGCCGCCGGAACTCGACGCCAACTTGTATCCGCCGCCGCGCTCAATCGCTTGATACGCGTCCGACACATTCCATTTCACAATCATTTCGCGTGTCACAACACGACTGCCCGTTGCAGACATGAGTGGTGCCACCGGTTCTTTTCTGTTGCGGTTTGTGCCGCATGCCGAAACGAAGAGAACACCAGTTGCGATGAGAACGAATGCGGGATTTCGGCGCATCGGAGCAGACCTCCGGAATGGGTAACACTCGGGCAACGACAATCGCTCGCATGCAGATGCGTGCACTGCGACACTTACCCGACACGGCAACGGCTGTGTTGGACCTTACGTGAAAGCTGGTTGGAACGCAAGAAACGCTTGCAACCGTAACCAATCAACCAGCACAACGTGCATCACGTCACCGGATACTCCAGCACCGCGTGAGCTGCATCCTCCTCACTTAATGGTCTGGGCAAAATGATACTGCCCAATCCGTCCCGGCCACCAACCTCGCAGCCACGTCCCTGCACAAATTCACGCGCGGTGTATGCCGCTGCCATCGCATCAACCATGTCTTTTGGGCCGGGACGCAAGACGCGCAAATCCATCGTGGTGAGCGCACGTTCGGACGCATGTTCAAGCTGCGCGTATGACGCACTCGGAAACACTTCGTACACATGATGCAGATCGGCCAGCGACTCGAACAACCGGAAGCCGAGCTTCATCCAGTCCTTTGCGTTGCGCTCGAGTGGTGTCCACTGCGGCGTTCCAAGTTTGAGCACGGAAATCGCAACTTCACAATGTCTTCCCGATGCCAGGTCATCCGCACCGAACGGTACCCATCCACGTTTGGCGGAATAACTGTGCGTACGCGGCACAAGCAACGGACGTCGCGGCGCATCAATTCCAACGGCAACGCGAGATAAATCGCCCTGCGCGAGTTCGTCGATGATACGACGCAAATCCGATTCAGTGGTGAGCACCGGGGCGCCGCGCTTGATGGCCGCAATCTTTCCGGTTGTACGCGGTTGACGCGTTGCTTCCTTTTCAGCCAACCAACCGGAATCGACAAATGCACCATCCGCATCAAACACGAAGTACGAACACGCGCGACTCATTTGCACATCAACACCGACGAAATATTGAGGAGCCAACGGCTCACTCACGTTTGATGTGCTGTTCATACGTTGGTCCGCGAAACAGGGTGCAGGGGGGTGTTCAGCGCAGCCACCCCTGCATGATAGTCAGCGCTTCACGCTGATTTGCCCTGTGCGGCTGCGAACTTCTTCAGCTCTGTCAGAGCCGCTTGTCATCAAGTGCGCCCTCCCCAACCATTCGGCATGACCAGCTCTGCTCGTATCGCCACCAAATCCAACTCGCCCGCCGAAGCTTTGCGCGGATTCTCGGCGCCCACCGCCGCGGGGATCTCGATCGCGGTGCTGGTCATCCACATCATCACGAACTTCATCACGCCGTACGGTTTTCATCGCGACGAATTCCTGTATCTGGCGATGGGAGAACATCTCCGAATCTGGCAGATGGACTTTCCGCCATTCATCGCACTGTTGGGCCGAGTGTCGCACGCGCTGTTCGGGACGTCGCTGGCCGGGATTCGACTGGGGCCTGCGTTCGCTCATGCCGGATTGGTTTACGCGGCGACGCTTGCCACCGCCCTTTTCGGCGGACGCCGTTCGGCGCAAATGCTGGCTGCACTCACGGTCGCGTTGGGAGGAAATTTTCTCAGAGCCGGCGCGATGCTGCAGCCGGTGGTCTTTGATCAGCTGTGGTGGACGCTCGCATTGCTGGCGCTGACGCTCCGCATCAGGGAAGACGACCCCAAACACTGGTTGGGAATTGGGCTTTTTCTCGGCCTTGGCGCGCTGACAAAATTCAGTGTCGCGTTTATTGCCGCGGGGTTTGTTGTCGCGCTTTTCGCGACTTCACTTCGAAAAGACCTGTTGACCAAGTGGCCGTGGCTGGCGCTCGCCATCGCGACAGTTGTGGGACACCCAAGCATCACCGGGCAGATTTTTCTGCACTGGCCGGTGTTTCAGCAGTTTGCGGATCTCAAGAAAGATCAGCTTTCCCACGTCGGTCCGTTGAGCTTCATCACCGGACAGCTGCCCGCGGGACCGGTCTTTTTTCTGGCTCTGGGCGGAATGGTTTGGCTGTTTGTCGCGGGCCGGCGTGGGCGATCAATGGGGTCAGAGTCGCCGAAAAATG
>JBDTTO010000137.1:0-7264 GCA_039930585.1 Gemmatimonadaceae bacterium | reverse complement strand
ATCGAGCGCGAGGGGGTCGGGTTGCGGGCGGAGGTTCGAATGCGACGGTCTTGGCTAGAGTGAAGGGCGCCTCCGGGCGCACGGACGATTGGGGCTTCCTGCGGGCTGCTTGGGCGGTGCATCAGAATCGAGGAGCGATGGATTAGAACGCTTAAAAGCATTTCACGCGCAGACAACGAATCGAACTGGTGCGATAGAAAAGACGAAAGCTCCAACCGCCTTTCGACGAATGGAGCCTTCGACTCTCTCAACTCGGCGCAATTGCCAAGTGTTATTGCATGCTGCGGAAAATTACTGGCAGCTCGTCGTAAAGTTGTCCGGCAGCGCAACCAATGTTACACCGCGAATCGTTGCGCCAACCAGCACGATGGTGCCGTTGCTGCGCACTGCGGCGCGAACCGGTCCAATAATTGGATCACGAATTGGCACCGACGCGACTTTCTTGAAGCAGTACGTATCGAAGATGTCGATGACGGGCTGGTTTGAAGCAACGAACGACAGACGTGTGTTGAGCGGATTCGAGTTCAATCCCTTGTTGGCCGGATGGAAATCGAGACCACCACCGCTCGACTGCGATTGCAGAATACCCTGCAGGCGCAGCGTGCGATCAAAGATGTACGTCGAGTCGCCCTTCACTGCAGACAACGCACCGTCAAAGTTGATGCCGACGCCCTGCACTCGTGCAAATGAATTCGCGATGAAATCGCTGACGTCAATTGGACGCGAGATACCAAGATCGATAACCGGCGTTGGCGTTGTGAGATCCATTCCCTGCGTGACATCGAAGTTCATGGCACGACTGCCGAGCACGGGTCCGCCTTCGCCAACGACAGCCTGACGGAAGTTGCCGGAGTTACGCACGTACGTGGTGTCGCGGAATCCGAGTTGGTCGATGCGCACCACCACGGAGTAGCTGAAACTTCCGCTGCCCGTAGTCACGGTCTGCTTCGCCGGCACAAGTATTGAGTCCTTGCCAACGCCGTTTGCGGCGTAGCGAATGATTTCCAGCGTATCCGCGCGTCCTGCGTCCTGGCCAATCGCCTGTTCAAAGAAGAAGTGCGACGTGGCTTTCGTAAGATTTTCCCACCGCACAGTTCCCTTGTTGGCAAACGGCGCGGACTGTCCGGGCGTTGGTGTCGTTGAGTACACCAGCGTCACATCACCACAAGGCGCAGTAAGTGAAGACGAAGCCTGGCACGTTGAAGCGACGTACTGCGGACGATCACTGAAATCGTGTGGCGTGCGCTGCGTGATCAGCAGATCGCTCGTTGACGACTTCACCGTCGTAACCGTGTATGCGATGATGTTGGGCAACGGGTAACGATACACTTCGCGTCCCGTCGTTCCGCGCGTGAGATCAACGTAGCTGATGTTCGTACCACCCGAATTCGCGACCAGCAGTGTGTCGCCGAGAACGCCGTCGCGACTGCGCGGCCATCCAGCGATACCCCACGGACGTGAACCAACCACGATCGCGGATTTGAAAGCGGAATCGGCCAGGTTGTAGACTTCGAGCTGATTGCGTTCGATGTTCGTGAGGTACAAACGATCGTTGCGCGGGAAGTAGATCGCGTCAGCAACCGTACCGCCGTCTGGCAATGGATTCGTGTAGCCCGCGACAATCGTTACCGTGTCCAGCGAGATCGCGCCGGTTGCGCTGCGCGTGACATCGCGACGGCCGTTGGTGTTGCGTGCAAAACCAGTAACCGTGACGCGCGTCGGGAACACCGCGACGTTGATCTTTGTACGGAACGTTCGCACCAGCGTGGAGAACGAGCCGTTTGACGCAATTGAGTCGGACGAAACCAGGCCGCCCGCCAACGTGCGCACTTCGTAGCCGAGGAAACCAATACCAACTGGATCCGTGGCTTCGACAAAGATTGTGTCCGTTGTTTCCAATCGAGCGGTGACACCGCTGCGAACAACCGGCACCGTGGTGGTGTTGGTCGCACTTTGCACTGCGTAGGCGATTGGCGTGCCTTCAACGCGTTGCAACAGTGAGTCAACGATAAATGGCGTAACGGTAATGGTCGCGCCCTTCACCGTGTCGGGCATAACCAATGTGTCAAGTACGGCCACGGAGTCTTTCAGCGGCGTATTGAACTGCGCCGAATCAGAAATGTTATACGCGCCGCGGATTGTGTAGCCCAGCGTGCGGATGCGATAACGCGCCTTGCCGGTAAATGAAATCACCAGCGACTTGCCAACGACAACCGGCGAACCGGCCGCGGGGCTTGTCACTGCCGCAATCGGCGGCGTCAGATTGCCAACTGTCATCACCAGTTTCGCGGTGTCGGACATGTTGCCGGCGCCATCGATGACGGTGGCCTTCACGTTGACCGTTGAGCCGAGCGGTGCTGACGTTGGAACGCGGAACAGCACGCCCAGGTCGAGCGACGTTGCCGCTGACGTCAGCGTTGTGTCGAATGTTGCCGTCACGCCACCCTGCAGCGTGACATGCACAGTCTTGATGCCGATGTCATCGCGAGCGGAAACGCTGACCGGAAGAATCGAGTCCGATGTCGTGTTTCCCTTCACCAGCGACACGCGTGGTTTCGCGCTGTCGCGTACCGGATCGCCGGTGCCTACTTCGTCGCCGGAGCACGCGGCAAGCGCGGACACGGCGAACAAAGTGGCAATCAGTTTCGTTTGATATGATCGCATGAGTCGAGTGACCTCGTTTCCTTTAGCGACCCGATGGCGGCGTGACGCCGTCTTCGAGAATGTGCGGAGTGACCAGGATGAGCAGGTCGCGCTTCGTTTCCGTCGTCGAGTTCTGCGAGAACAGACGGCCGATGAACGGCAGGTTCATGAGGAACGGGATGCCGCTGCGGAACTTGTTCTTTTCCGTAACGGTGAGTCCGCCAATCACTGCCGCTTCGCCGTCAGCCACGAGCACCTGTGACTGTGCTTTCTGGCGATTGAAGATCACGCCGATGTCGGTGTTTGCGATTTCAGCGCTGGAGTTTTCCGCGATCATATCGAGCAACACCATCTTGTTGTTCGTGATCTGCGGCGTCACCGTGAGTTTGATACCGGCTTCTTCTTTCGTCACCGTGGCGCGTGGGAAGAATGCTGCGGCATTCGGCTGCGTACCGCCGCCACCACCACCACCACCGCCGCTACCGCCAGCGCTTGCGTCGATGACACGAATCGGAATTTCCTGACCGACAAAGATTGTCGCGGTGCGATTGTTCAGAATCGTCACACTTGGCTCGGACTGCACATCGGCCAGCGATGATGTCGTGAGCGCATTCAGGAACGTCGTCAGCTGATATTTGCCGAGTGCGGCGCTGTAGATCAGGTTGAGTGCGTTTGGCTTGATGGCGTTGCCAGCGTTTGCGATGCCGGAGATTGCGTTGCCGCCGAGGGCAATGCGCGCCGGACCTTCGAATGCTTTGCCGCCGCCGCGTGAATCAGGCACGCCGTCGCCGTCAGTGTCGATGGCGGTCAGTGTGCTTGGATCGATGCGCGGAACCAGCTGTTGGAAGAACTGCTTCGTTCCCGTGCCGAGGTCGTAGGCGAGGCCGATGTCCGTGATGCCAGTGCGGTTCACGAACACAATCTTCGCCTTGATGGCAACCTGCGGAGTGCGAATGTCGAGTTCCTGCAAACGGGCGATGATTTCCGGAAGACGCGTTGGCACTTCCGTGATGATCAGTTTGTTCGTGGCGCTGTCGGCGGCAACTGAACCACGGACAACACAGCCCTGCCCCGACATCGCCTGATTGCCTGAACTGCCGCCCTGCTGTTGCGTGCCCATACCGAACTCACGACCAGTCGCGGCGGTGGACATTCCCGTGCAATCGCGAGCGAGCAGTTTCTGCACCGTCGCCTGCAGTGTTGATGCCTTTGCATAGTTCACATCGAGAATGCGCGTCACGAGTGGTTCGAGTGACTGATTCGATGCGAGGTTGCGATAACTATCGATGTTGATGATGCCGCTGGCGTCTTCGGTTGCGGCGAGTCCCTGGCCTGACAGAATCGCCTGCAGCGCGATGTCCCACGGTTTGTCGCTGATGTTCGCCGTGACTGTGCCCGTCACGTCTTTGCCGGCGATGATGCTGCGACCCGAGAACTTCGCGAACGTTGCGATGACATCGCGAATATCCGTTCCGTCAAAGTCGATCGAGATGCGCGGCTTCTGTTGCGGAACCTGCTGGCGACGAACCGCTGGTGCGGCGGCGGCGGTCACTGGCACTTCGACTTTCGCCGGTGCGTCAGTTTTCACAACTTCGGCTTTCGCGACTTCCGTTTTCGGAGCAACCGGTTTCGGCGCTTCTACTTTTGGTGTTTCGACTTTTGGAAGTTCGGCTTTCGCTACTTCGTGTTTCGGCGCTTCGACTTTTGGTTCGTCGAGACGACCGGCCGCTTCGGCTTTGTGCGTTTCCGGAGCTTTCACTGACGGCGTTGGTGCCGCCGCAACCGTTGTCGAGCGACCGCCCATTTCCCACGTTGCGAACTGTGATGCAGGTGCATCAACAGAAAGCGTGACTGAGTTACCGTCGCGAGCGACTTTGTAGACGTGCTTGGCATCGAGATCGATCACCAGGCGCACCGTGTCACTGCGGAACTGCGAGATACGAACGTTGCGCACTGGACCGCGCGCGACACCGTCGTAGTTGCGAACGCGCAAACCAACTTCGGCGCCCGCGAGATCAATCACCACGCGATGTGGTGATTCGAGTGTGAAGTGGTTGAAGCTCACCGCGGGGTCTACCGCAATGCGTACTTCCGGACCAGCTGTGCCCGAAACCACGGAGACTGATGACACCTGACCGCGAGCGGCCGTGCTGTCAGCAACGTTGGTTGAATTCACCGGATGGGCATTGAAGCCGATCACTGGCATTTTGGCGGAGAGTGCAGTGCCTGCAAAGGCCGCTGCCATCAGCGCGACGGTCGACATTCCCATCATGGTGTCCTCGCTTTCGTCGTGTCACTGCTCATCTGCAGCGTTTCCTGCCGGTTATATCCGAATTCATCGATGGAAAACACCACCGACTTGTACTTGATGTTGGCAACTCGCAGACGACCCAGCTGCTGGCCGACTTTGAGCATGTAGCGTTCCTTCGTGACGAGATCGCGAAGAATGGCAACCGAGTGTTGGCCGGTTGAGTCGTACGCAACTGATGTGAGTTTGAGATCGCTGATCAGCGGGCGAATCTCGGATGATGACATCAGTGATGCGTATGGATCGCGACGACCCGTGCGCGCGTAGTCAAACGTTTCGCGCGAAATCGTGATCGACGTTGGAACGCCTGCCGATTTTGTTGCAGCGGCCGGTGCTGCATTCGCGGACGCAGCTGGCGCTGCAACCGGGGCAACCGTGCCGGCGGCTTCTGCCGAAACCGTGGCTTTCGGAGCGACTTTTGGATGTTCCTGCGCCTTGATGGCCGAAGGAAGCGCGAGCAGTGTTACGCCCGCGATAATCGTGCGAACTGCACGTGCGCGCAGCATGTTCATTTGAGTGTTCCCTCCGCCATTGCAACCTTTTGTGGTGCGGCCGGCTTCGTTTTTTCAACGTATGTTTGCAGCGTGATGACAGACGTCATGCCTTCACGAGCAACGCCGCGAATCTGCGGGCGCTGCGGACCGCGATTATTCGCGCCGGTAGCGAGCTGGAAATTCACGGGAGCGACAATACGCGCGAGTGAACCAACGTTGGCGAGAAATTCACCAAACTGGTGATAGCCGCCAATCATCGTGACTTTGTAGCGGTACGTGTCGAACTGCGCGCCAGGAATAACCGCGTCAGGAACAACACCACCAACATCGAGACCAGCGCGACGTGCGGCAGTGGAGACTTCCTCCAACAGTGCCGGCACTTCGTTATCAGTCGGTACGAGTCGACGCATCACTGTGAGCGTGGCGCGATTTTCTGCGGCCTGCGCTTTCAGCTGATCGAGATTGCCCGCCTTGAATTCGATCTGGGCTTTCGCGTTTGCGGATTCGAGTGACTCGAGGCGCGCCGCATCGGCAACCAGAGACACCTGTTTCTGGCTGTACGGGTACATGTAGTACGCGACCGCGAGCGCAACAGCCACGAGGCTGATGCCCAACTTGATCTGATCGCGTTTATCCTGCGGGAGAATAGCCATGGAAGCCTCGAGGTCAGCGAACCGGAACGACAAGCGGCGAAGTGCGGATCACACCTGGCGGCGGTACTTCGTATTCAGCGTTCAATTCGAATTCGGTTATGTCCTTGCCATCGACCACCACGATTTCCGAACGCTTGAGTGAAACTTTCTGCAGGAACGGTGAGCTCTCGAGGTTTTTCATGAACAACGTGAGCGCCTGGATGTCGACCGTC
Organism: Gemmatimonadaceae bacterium; assembly: GCA_039930585.1. GTDB lineage: Bacteria > Gemmatimonadota > Gemmatimonadetes > Gemmatimonadales > Gemmatimonadaceae > Gemmatimonas. The sequence goes on along the minus strand of JBDTTO010000137.1, from coordinate 954 downwards.
TGACCAACGATGCGGAATGCAATTTCCGGATGGATGTTGATCGTGTCCGCTTTTGCGGCGGCCAACTTCGCAGCGCGACTGGTGTCGGCCGGGGCTTTCACAGCGCCTGGCGCTGTGCCGGCCGTGCTGTCTGCACCCGGTGGCAACGGTTCTTTTGTCGTCTGTTCGAGCACCGTCAACCACGTGTACTGCGGCAACGCCTGACTGATTTCGTCGAGGATGTGCGCCCAGTTGTAGCGGTTGTCATCAATCGTGCGAATGATCTGCAACTGACGCTGCACCGAATCACGTTCGGCAATCACCTTGTGACGCGCGGCGAGGACCGACTTGAGACGCGTTGAATCACTGACGGCCTTTTCAAGCTTGCCGTCAACTTCCGCCGCACGCGCATTCTGCGCGGTGAACAGCACGCCAACTGTTGCGACGGCGAACACCACCGTTGCAAGCGATCCGATAAGCCACGGATCCTTGATTTTGTCTTTGAGCCCCGTGAACGCGGCGCCAACGTCGAGCTTTGTTGCGCCACCTTTGGCGGCTTTCTTCGCGCCCGGCAGCAGATTGATTTCGATCATCATGATGGATGTCCTCAGGCCGCTTGACGGAGAGCGAGACCAACCGGCAGCATGAGCAACGGCGCGACTTCATCCATGACCAGGAATTCCATGGCGCCTTCGCGAACGGTGAGTCGTGCCAACGGATTGGCGTGTTGCACAGGCAGACGCAGACGATCGGCCAACCAGGGCACGAGGCCCGGAATGCGTGATCCACCGCCGCACGCGTACACCGCGCGAATTTGCCCAAACGTGCGGGACGACGTGGCGAGGAAGGTCGCTGCGCGTTCGATTCCAACCGCGAGTTCCTCACCGCGTAGCGCGACAACGGCGTCAAGCGTCGGGTTGCGATCGAAGCCGCGCAACATGGTTTCCGCAGCGTCGCTGGCGAGACCGTGTTCGC
>JBDTTO010000136.1:0-7302 GCA_039930585.1 Gemmatimonadaceae bacterium | reverse complement strand
TTTGCGATTGGTGTAGCCGTATCGAATTCACCAACCGGGCCGTGGGTGGATGCGCATCCTGCTGGTCCACTCGTTTCGCAGTCGTATCCCATTGCCAACAATATTCAGAATATCGATCCGACAGTGTTGGTGGACGACGACAAACGTGTGTATCTGTATTGGGGCACCTTTGGTCGATTGAAAGGTGTTGAGCTCGAGGCAGATATGGTGACCTTCAAAGGCGCACCAGTTGATGTCACCACACTCACCGGTTTTTTTGAAGCGGCGTGGTTGTTCAAGCGTCGCGGTACGTATTACCTCGCGTACGCGGGCAACAAAGCAGGGCCGGATTCGGAGTGTACCGAGGCCGTGTACTACGCATGTATTGCGTACGGCACTTCTCCGTCGCCGCTTGGTCCGTGGACATATCGCGGCGTCATGCTTGATCCTGTGTCGTCAACCACGTCGCATCCGGGCATTGTTGAATACAAAGGTGCGTGGTACATCGCGTATCACACCGCCGATGCAAAGGATGGCGGACACTTTCGTCGATCAGTGGCAATAGATCGCGTGGAATGGGATGACAACACGACGCCCGCGCGTATCAGGAAAGTTGTGCAAACGGGCGGTGCTCCATTTGATGCAACGCCGATTGCAAACATCGCATCACACGCACGTGTAACGGCGTCAAACTTTCCCGTGCCGGTGCAGTACTGGCTGCGTGCGCTGAATGACGGCAAGGTACGTCAGAATCCGTTGCCGCCTGACATGTGGGCCACCTGGACGGCTAACAATCCATCGTCGCAGTGGGTGCTGTACCAATGGGATGCGCCGGTCACGCTCAACGCGTCAAGTTTCTATTTCTGGGGCGATCATGCCGCAGGATCGGGCGTTGGTGTTGCTCCACCAAAGTCGTGGCGATTGGAATATCGTGATGGCAATAGTTGGAAGGCGGTGAGTGTAACCACGCCTTATACCAACACGGCCAATGCATTCAATCGCGTTGAATTTGCGCCAGTGACAACGCGCTGTTTGCGCGCGGTGTTTGACGCCTCGACCGACGGCAAAACGTTCGCGGCTGTTGCAGCGCAGGAGTGGCAAGCGTTTTCACCGAAGCTCGTCGCGCCGCTCAAACAGTCGATTAAGCGAGTGGCGTCGGCATCGTGTGAGTAGCGGTGTGAATGCGCCATACTGACTATTTCGCCGCGTTCTTCCGGGTTGCTCTCGAATCAGTTCACAGCATTTCATCATCCACACTACTGCATCGCCGTCGTGCTGATTTGATCAACACGACGGCGAGTTTCCAGCAATTACCGCGGTGGACCACCACGACCGCCGCCCGGAGGCATTTTGCGGAACTGTTTGTGCGCCGCCATCTGATCAACGCGCAGTGCTGCAGCCAACGTTTTCGCTTCGTCCATCTTTCCGCCTTTGAGGGCAGCATCGACTTTCTCGACATCGCCAATGAAGCTCTTGAGCGTTGACTGAAAATCCGTCATGAACTTGTCCTGCTCCTCCGCTGGTGCGTCGGCTTTCTTGACCGGCTCAAACTTGAGCGCTTCTTCGGCGGCCTTGTGAATGATGGCAACTTTCGCCATCGCAGAATCGGCAGAGCCGGCATCGATGAGCGGTCCCAACGCGCGATACGCCGCGTTGATGAGCTTCATCTGTTCGCCCATGGGCGTGGTCGGCTTGTCGTCTCCGCCGCCCTGCGCCTGTGCGCTGGAGGCGAGGGTCAGCGCGCAAAAGGCGGCTGCAATCAGGTAACGTGGCTTCATGAGGAGCTGGCTAACGTGGGTTGATGATGAAGGCGAAACACGCCGAGGCTCGACGGGATAATGGATGCGAAGCTATTGGGCTGGTGAATGCAGAGTCAAATAAACTTCTGCTTAAATCTTTACCGTTGTTAACGGTCATACACGCTTGGTCGCTGACTCGCGCAAACTTCACGTACCACGCCGCGCATCCAGCGATGCGCCAGGTCCGCGTCCATGCGCGGATGCCATAGCAGAGAGATGGTGATCTCCGCCAATTCGAGTGGAATCGGAAAGCTGAACATTCCAGTGAGCAGGTTGCCGGAATGTCGCTCTGGTATGGTGGCGATGAGATCCGACATACGCGCCAGTGCGATCGCCGTTGAGAACCCGCTGACAATGGTTCCGACCTGAAGCTTCAATGCCTGTGTTGCAAGTGCATCATGCACGGCGCCTTCGTCAATGCCGCGTCGCGACACCACGATGTGTTTGCCGTCAAGAAATCGCGCGAGTGAAACTTTGCCCTTGGCGAGAGCGTGCCCTGTCCGCACCGCCCCGACAAGACGATCCCGAAACAGTGCCTGTGCGCGCACTTCAGGGCCGATCATGTTTTCCACCACTCCCGTTTCGAGATCAACGCTCCCGTCGCGAAGTGCCGTGCTGTCTTTCGAATGTTTCTGCACGAAACGCAATTGCACGTCCGGCGCTTCACGGTTCACACGCGCAATAAGTTCGGCACCAAAATTCTCGGCGAATCCGTCACTGGTGCGGAGCGTGAACGTTCGGGAAAGTTGTTTGATCCTGAGCTTCTTCGCCGGCCGAAGTACACCCTGCGCATCGAGTACGAGTTGATTGACCGGCTCGCGCAGTTCGAGCGCACGCGGTGTTGGTACAAGTCCCCGTCCTGCTCGCACGAGCAGTGGATCACCCGTCGTTTTGCGCAGGCGCGCCAGCGCACGACTCATGGCCGAGGCGCTGAGTTTTAGCCGTTGCGCGGCGCGTGCGACGCTGCCTTCGGTGAGCAGAACGTCGAGGACAATGAGCAGGTTCAAATCGGGATTCGTCATAGGGAAAATCTAGCCGATAATGACGTAGCATGGCGTTTCATGCACTTATTGAGTGCAACTTGTGCGCCTGCCGCCTTTGTACATGCCGTTCTAGATACCGGGTGAGCGTTGTCCTGCCCCGGAAATTGTTGCTGAACGGAGATGTGCCGTGAAATCAGAAGTCGTGGCGTTACGAAGTGAACCAGCGTCGTCGTCGTTAGTTGCGTTGGCTGCACTGTCACTCGCGACGTTGATGTCGTCGCTTGGCACCAGCATTGCCAACGTCGCGCTGCCAACGCTGGCCCAGTTTTTTGACGCGACGTTTTCCAACGTGCAGTGGGTGGTGCTCGCGTACTTGCTGGCAAGCACTGCGCTTGTGGTGGTCGTAGGTCGATTGGGCGACGTCGTTGGTCAGCGCAGACTGCTTCTGGCCGGGATCAGTGTTTTCGCCCTCGCGTCGCTTGGTTGTGCAGTTGCGCCAACGCTGTCGCTGTTGATCGCTGCGCGCGCGTTGCAAGGTGTGGGAGCAGCGGTCATGCTGGCGCTTACCATGGCAGTTGCAACAACAACTGTGTCCACCACCCGTGCAGGAACTGCAATCGGATTGCTTGGTGCCATGACGGCCGTTGGCACGGCGCTTGGTCCGTCAATCGGTGGTGTGTTGATCGCAGTATTCAACTGGCGCGCGCTGTTCTTTCTGAACGTACCGCTTGGTTTGCTGACGCTCGTGCTGGCGCACCACAGTCTTCCGGATGATCGCGCGCAGTTGCAAACACGCCAGCCGTTTCGCCTGGCGATGTTCCAGAATGTGTTATTGCGTCGAGGTCTTCTGATGTTGGCGCTTGTTTCGACGGTGATGATGGCAACGCTTGTGGTTGGACCGTTCTATCTCTCGCGTGCACTCAACCTCGATGCTGCGGCCGTTGGATTTACGATGTCCGTTGGTCCAATCGTTGCAGCGCTTACCAGCATTCCGGCGGGACGCATTGCTGATCGTTTCGGATCGCGTCGCACGACGGTGTTCGGACTGTGTGGGATAGTTGGTGGATCAACTGCGCTGGCACTTGGACACACATCGTACGGCGTTGCTGGCTATCTGCTGCCGATTGCACTGATGACCGCCGGATACGCCGTCTTTCAGACTGCGAACAATACGGCGCTGATGACCGAAGTCAGTCGCGGTGAACGCGGCGTTATATCGGGGCTGCTCAATCTTGCCCGGAATCTGGGATTGATATGCGGTGCGTCCGTGATGGGCGCTGTGTTTGCGCACTGGTCCGGATCACCGAACATCAGTATCAGCAACGCGGTCTCCGTTGCGACGGGTATGCGCGCAACGTTTGCGGTAGCAGCGGCGCTTGTGTTGCTCGCGCTGGTCATTGCAGCGCAAGGCCACGACAAGCCCGGCATTTCATCAACTGGTTGACAATCTCGCGCATGTCAGGCGGCGTTTTAATCCTCCTCGCTCGCAGCGTTGCCGTCCGGTTTCAACTGCGGGCACCTCTCAATTGCACAAATCATGAAACCGCGTCTCAATTTCTATAAAGCCGGCCCCGATGCAATGAAAGTCATGATGATGCTCGAACAGCAGACGTCACGATCAACGCTCGAGCGAACGTTGGTCGAACTGGTGCGATTGCGCGTGTCGCAGATGAATGGTTGTGCCTACTGCGTCGATCTGCATAGCAGCGAAGCGCGAAAAGCTGGTGAAGACGAACGCCGGTTGGCAACGCTTGTTGTGTGGCGCGAAACGCCACTATTCGGTGACCGCGAGCGTGCGGCACTCGAATGGGCCGAATCGATAACCCGCGTTGCAGAATCGCATGTACCGGACGAAGTGTGGCTGCACGTAAAGCCGTATTTCACCGATACGGAAATTGTTGATCTGACAATGGTCGTGAATACCGTTGGTGCCTGGAACAGACTTGCCATTGCGTTCCGAAAACTCCCCGATTGATGCAACCGCTTCTCCTCTTCGCGATGTCGTGTTCATGGCATCGTTTCGTCTGGTAAAGCGTTCGGCGAACCAGTCATAAAAAAGCGTACCGCAGCTCATCTTCGTTTGCTGACACAGCAACTATCCGCCATCTGATTTCTCCGGATGATTGCTGTTCAGCAGGCGCCCGACACTCCGCGCTTCCTGAACTTTATCTGTCCTTCAACGCGATCGAAGCTGATCACCTCAACCGGCGACGTCAGCATCTGCATGCTCATGCAGCGTGAACCCGGCGAGGTGACGGTGTAATGGACCGTTGCTCCAGTTGATTCCTTTGAAATGGAGTCAACGTGCACCGAATAACCGCCGGTGTTGCGTGCGCCAATTGCAACAAACACCACGGTGGTTTTCTCGAAGTTCACTTCGGGTTTTTCTGCGTCCGGCGATCCCTGCAGCACGCCGCGCCAGCGCCTGGTAAATTCATCTCCATCCTGAATTACGAATTCGGACAGCTTCGTGTATCCGCTGCTGATGCCATTGTGCAGCACGTCAAACGGAAGCGAATGTATCGCCGTTGCACTTGCAGGTTTTGTCGATGGATTGGAAGCGCCAACCGATGCCGATTTGCACGCTGAAATAACTACGGCAAGACCGACTGCCGTCGCCACGGTTTTCTTGCGGAGCGAATGCATTACGCGTCCATCCGAAGTTTCTTCCATGACTCAAGGCAGCGCTTTGCCGTGTCAAATTCGCTGTAGCGACTGCCTTCCTGCTCCATGAGATAGAACTCAACGCCACCGACGGATTCGAGTGCAGCAATCAACGGTTTCCATGGCGTAGTGCCTTCGCCAAACAACACACGATATCCTTTTTCGTCAGCGTCGCTGCCTGGTGCCCAATCCTTGAGATGCACGCTTTTGATTCGTCCCTTGTGCGCTTTCACCCACGCAACCGGATCGGCGCCGGCCTTCACGCACGTTCCAACATCCAACTGCAGCACGCATTCGGCAGGAGTGTTGTTCGCAATGAGATCCATCGGCCGTACGCCGTCCGCCAGCGGCATCCACTCCGCATCGTGATTATGAAACCCTGCCGTCAGTCCATGTGGCGACAACAGTGCAACCGAAGCCGCCAATTGATCCGCAAGTGATTTGTATTGCTCCGTTGTACCCTTTGCAAATGACGGAGACGCAAGCACAATGTAGTTTGTGCCGAGTATCTGATTGAGTTCAATGGATTTCGTCATCGTGTCGCCTGGCACGAGCGACTGCAGCTCGTTGTGCGTTGACCGACAGCGCAAACCCAGATCGTCCATCATCAGCCGCACAACTTTGGCGTACGGTAGCGTCCAATTCATGTAGGGCGCGTAGAACTCCACGAGTTCGTAGCCAAGCTGTTTCGTCGTACGAAGCGTGTTCGGCAAATCACGAGCGAGTTCAGTACGCAGTGCGTACAGCTCGATGCCGATTGGTGGAATCTCGGCAACACTCTTGCTCAAACTTGTTGGCGACGGCATCGCATTCGCGACCGTTGACGACGACATCAATGACGACGTCAGAAGTGCGGCTGCGCCGCTGCTGGCCAGAAATTCCCGACGGGAGAGAGAGTTCTGTGGCATGAGTTCAGAGTGAATTTTCGCGGACTGAAATGCCGGGCGTTGTTATTGTCCCGTGGTGTTCAACACGCGTCGCAACGAATCAACCACACCGTGCAGATTGCCGATGCTCTTCCACAAAATACGCCCGTCTTTGTCGACGATGAACGTGTTGGGAATGCCGCTCACCTGATACAACTGCTGCACCCGTCCGTCCTGATCATGCACCATGCTGAATGTGAGCTTTTCCTTCTCAACAAACTTGCGCACGCGTGCAACGTCTGATTCGTCAACACTCACGCCCAGCACGCGCACACCGCGCGCCTGATATTCGTCATGCAAGGCCTGCAGGTCGTGCATCTCTTCGCGACATGACACGCACCACGTTGCCCACACGTTCATCACGGTAACCGGCTGGTTCGTTTTTCCAACGTGTACGCTGTCGCCGGCAAGTGTAGGCATTTCGTACAACGGCGCCTGATCGCCAACCGCAATCAGTTTGTACTTCGCGGGCACCGGCATGCCTTTCGCCGCCACATCGCGAGAGTGATCGCCGGGCGAGCCACACGCGACCGCGAACGCCAATGCGTTCGCACCGAGCACGTGCATGATCAATCGACTCGAACAAGTGCGGCGCGCGTTCATGACGCTTCCTTATCCACCAGTGCAAACATTCCGGCCGGATATCGCTCGCCCGATGCGGTGTACGTGGACAACACGTGCGCAATTCTTGCGAGATCCGAAGCGCTAAGCGCGACGTTGACCGCGGCTGCATTTTCTTCGAGACGCGAGATTTTTGTCGTTCCCGGTATTGGCACAACATCTTCGCCGCGCGACATCACCCACGCGAGCGCCAACTGTGCGGGCGTGCACCCTTTGGACTCTGCGAGTTCAACCACGGCATCAACCAGTTTGCGATTGGTATCGATGTGCTCCGCCTGAAAACGTGGCGAGCTGAGGCGATAATCTCCCGCCGGAAATTCTTCCACCGAC
>JBDTTO010000135.1:0-7322 GCA_039930585.1 Gemmatimonadaceae bacterium | reverse complement strand
CTCTGGGTGCGTCGCCTGCGGCTCGATGGCACCTCTCGACGCTGGAGCCTGCGCGGATCGTGCTCGAGCAGCGAGCGCAGGAACGGGCCGCGATCAGTCTGCTGATTGGCCTGTGGTGTCGTGACAGCGTCCGCGGCCGGTTGAGCGGAATTGGTGACATGTTGTCGGGACGTGATATGGCGCTGGGGCGTTCCAACAGCGCGCCGCACGGTCTGGGTGACACCGCAAAAAACGCATTCAAAGTAGCGAAGCTTTTTGTGTACCAGCTGTGGCTATACGCCCGTCGGGTTTTTCTCCGATCCCCGCAAACTTTTCCGGAGTACGCGCAGTGACTGATGCAACAAAAATTTTCGCACCAGTTCGCCAGGACGTGGCGGGCAAGGTCATTGATGGTGAAGCTATCATCATGAATCTCACAAACGGCGCGTATTACTCGGTGGACGCCGTTGGTGCGGTTGTGTGGCAGTGGATAGACGAGGAACAGCCAATCGGCACCATTGTCGAACGCCTGCAGACCGCCTTTCCAGCATCAAGTGACGTTATTGCGCGTGATCTGGATGTACTGCTGTCGCAGATGATGAGCGATGGATTGGTGCAGGAAGGAAGCAGTGGGTTTCCGAGTCCGGTGGACGCATCCCTGAAAATCCCCGCGACATACACAATGCCAACGCTCAACAAGTACACCGAAATGGCTGACTTGCTCGCGCTTGATCCGCCGATGCCGTCAATCGGAAGTCGCCCGGGTGCATAACAGGTATGCGCAGTCGGCGGCGGACGCCGCGGCCGATTTCGCTGCGGATTTTGAGAAGAGCGCAGACCGATTTCCGCAGTTGGTGCGGCGAGCCGATTTTCTCATGGCGGGTTCCGTCGTCAGCGCGCGGATCGTTGGCGTCGAGTTGTTTCACGCATTTGTGAAGTCATTCGCGCATCTGCAAATTCCGACGAACAACCGGGTGCCGCAGTTGCGGGTGCAACTGTGGGATGTCGATGCGACCGGCGTTGGCGATGCGCATGACACGGCGACGTACGATCCATCGCAAACCGGCGAGACCATCGCGAGTGACGATGGTCGATACGTGTATTTCGGTCGTCCGCAATTGCAGACCGTGCTCGATCGTGTTGGTGCGACAATTACCGGATCGGTGGGCAGCGCGGCACGCCTGACCCTGTACGACGTGGGTCGACCGTTGCACAGCGAACTGCTGTTGTGGCATCACGATCACAACTTGCTGCCAGTACATGCGGGTTTTGTATCGCGTGACGGTGACGGAGTGCTGTTGGCCGGACCCGGCGGGTCAGGGAAATCAACGACCTCGGTGATGTGTCATCTCGCTGGATTCTCCTACCTCGCCGACGATTATGTCGCGGTTGAATGGCGCGCCGATGGAACTGTGCACGGACACAGCATTTACAACTCAACACACATCGACCCGCAACATCTGCAGCGTTTTCCTGCCGCAATTACATCCGGCGCCGTGAGCGGCACGTTGACGCGCGAAGACAAATCACTCGTGGTGCTTTCGCAGATCGGTGCCGGAAATTTCTCGGGCGAAGCTCGCATTCGTGTACTGGGTTTACCGCGCGTCGCGAACAAACCGCATACGACCGTCCGGCGCGCGACAAAAGTCGAAGCGCTGTTGCGTCTCGCACCGAGTTCGCTCTTTCTGATGCCTTATGCCGGAATGAGCCGCACCGGCTTCGCACGCCTGAATGATCTGGTCAACGAGATTCCCGCCTACTGGCTCGAACTTGGCGAAGATCTCGAAGAGATACCGACGGTCGTTGATCAGTTGCTGAAAGAGATTTCGGCGCAATGAGTACGCCGGTTATCAGTTGCGTGATTCCGGTATTCAACGGCGAGCGGTACATTCGCGAGACAATTGAGAGAGTGCTGCAGCAATCTGTCGCTGTTGCGGACATCATTGTGGTTGATGACGGATCGACGGACGAAACGGCGGGGATCGTGCGCAGTTTTGGAGATCGGGTACGGTTGCTGCAAGAGCCCAATGCGGGGCCCGCCGCGGCACGCAACCTGGGCGTCACACAATCAATTGGCGAATTCATCACGTTTCAGGACGCAGATGATTTGTGGTCGATCGACAAAACACAAATTCAGTTGCGCGCGTTTGCCGACGATCCCTTGTTGATGATTTGTGTTGGTCACGTGGAGAATTTCGCGTCGCCCGACGTTCCGGCAGAAATGCAGCTACCTGATTTCGCCGCCCGTAACAAACCGATGGCTGGTTACACGACGCCGTGCCTCATGGTGCGCCGGAAAGTATTCGATGCTGTAGGAATGTTTGACGCAAACCTCAAACACACCGACGCCGGAGAGTGGTTTAAACGTGCTCGTGCACTTGGTGTGAAAGAAAAACTTCTGCCGGATGTTCTCGTTCAGCGGCGGCTGCACGCGACGAATCGCAGTCGAGTGTTTGCAGACGAAAGCCGGGCCGAATTTCTGCAGCTGTTGAAAGCGGGCCTTGACCGACAGCGCATAGGTGGCGCGGGTGCGTCGTGAACGGCCCGACCGTGAGTTGCATCCTACCGGCGTATAACGCCGCGCGATTCATTGGTGAGGCGATTGACAGCGTGTTGACTCAGTCCATCGCCGTTTCGGACTTAATAGTGGTCGACGACGGTTCGACCGACGGGACGCCGGACGTCGTCTCGCGATATGGCGCACCCGTGCGCCTGCTGGTCCAATCGAATGCTGGTCCGGCCTCGGCCCGAAATAACGGTGTCCGTAACTCCGACAGCGATTTCATTGCGTTTCTTGACGCCGACGATCTCTGGACCCGGGACAAGATCGCCATTCAGCTTCGGCAATTCGAAGCAAAACCGGCGTTGCAAGTCTGTTTTGGCGATCTATTCAACTTTCGTACCAATGATCCTAACGGCGCTTTTCGCGACGGGTATACGGAAGTCGCTGAGTGGCCTCGCGTTCCGTTTTCGCCGTGTACGTTGCTCGCCCGACGGTCGGCGTTCACAACGATCGGCGACTTTGATGAGACACTCCGGCGCGGCGAAGATACCGAGTGGTTTGTGCGCATGATGATGCGCAAAGTGCCGTACGAAGTATTGAAGGATGTATTGTTATGGCGGCGCGTGCACGATCAAAATCTTACGCTGGAAAACCCGCCGGGACCGCAGGACGTGATTCGCGTACTTAAAATTGCGCTTGACCGGCGACGCGCCGAAGGCTGGTAGACGTGAGTTTGCCCACGCTGGACAAGGTGCTGCGCGCCATGCATCCCACGCGCAACGAGACCCTGTTGTTGCGCGCGCTGGTGTTGCCTGATAAGCGTGGCGCGGATGCATGGAAACAGTTCGGGCAGGCGCAGGGTGACCTTACGGAGTTGTTTCGCACCGATCGTGGTGAATTGCGCCGACTGTCTCCGTTATTGGCCCGAAGCCTCAAGGCAAACGGTGCGGACGTTCATGCGCGCCTGTGGACGGTGTTGCGAACGGCCAGTTTGCGCGAAGAACTTCGCTCAAAGATTTATCAGCAGGTACTTCAGGAAGTCGTCACTACACTCGGCGAGTTGAGCTTGCCGTTTGCGATCTTTCGAGGTGCGGCAATTGGCGCGCAGGCGTACGGCGACGTATCCGCGCGCCACAGCCACGACATCGACGTGCTGATCAACGCAACCGACGTTGCGGCGGCCGAAAGCGCGTTGATCGCGGCGGGTTACGTGCGCGAACCCGAACGGGAACTCGAGGCGGGGCAACGCGCAGTGAAAACACTGACTCATGCAACCAGCCTGCCAGTGCGCCTGCACGACAGCCTGTTTGAGCTCAACTGCTACAACGTCGATACAGAATTTGTGCTGGACTCCGCACGACCACGAAATCTGAAAGGGATCGCTGCGCCTGTTTTGCTTCCGGAATTCATCCTGTTGCAACTGCTGGTGCATGCGAGCTATTCAACGACGCGATTTACGCTTCAGTGGGTGCCCGATGCGTTCCGTGTTGCAGCAATGGTAACAAGCTGGGAAGATTTCGTGTCGATAACGTTGACATCGAAATTGTCGCTGGCCGTTCACTCGCAACTTGCGTATCTCGAAAGGCAAATCGCTCCACTCACGTCGGCGCCCGAGCTTGCCGCACTGCGAGACTCTGCAAGGAAGGCAAGCCATGCCGAGCGTGACTTCGCGCTGTACGGAGCACGCGTTGGTTCACGCGCAGGATCGCGCAGTTTGTTTCGCGCCCTGTCATTGCCAGGTGAGCGTTTGCAACTCGCCCGGTGGTTGGCGTTGCCCAGCAAGGAATATTTGCGATGGGCGATTGGGGCGCTGCATCAACGTGAGGGCAACAGGGCAGCCGCCGAACGCAGCCAATTGCTCAGTCGTCAACAACTGCTGCGACAGCGACTATTGCGAATGTTGCCAATATAAAAACGCCGCCACGATAACGTGACGACGTTTTCGTTGATACCGGAATTTACGACTACATGCGCAACAGCGATTCAACCGCGTTTGAAATTTCCTCGACACCGGGAAGCACCGCGGCCAGCAGGACTTCGTGGTAAGGCATTGGGATGTCGAGTGGCGCAAGGCGTTGGACTGGCGCGTCAAGGTGCCAGAAGGCCTCCTGCGCCACGACGGCCGCGATTTCCGCACCAAAACCCGCCGTCATGTTGTCCTCGTGCACAATGAGGCAGCGGCCCGTTTTGCGCACCGATTTCAAGACGGCTTCGCGATCCCACGGCGCAATCGTGCGAAGATCAATCAGCTCGACTTCGGTGTTGTCATCCTTGAGCGCCGAAATGCAGCGATGCACCATGGCGCCCCATGTTACCAACGTGAGCGCCGAACCTTCCTGCAAGATCTTTGCGCGGCCAAACGGTAGCACATAGTTGTCGCCCGGATAACGCGCGCTGCCGTCGCCGGTCATCAGCAACGAGCGATGTTCGAAGAAGATGGTTGGGTTTGGGCTGCGCATCGCGTAGCGCAACAAACCAACAGCGTCCGCCGCATTCGATGGCATTGCAACCTGCCAACCGTACGCATGCGCAAAGCGCACTTCGTCGCTCAAGCTATGCCACGGATCGCCGACGTCTTTGCCAAATCCGCCGGGCATGCGCACCACAATTGGCGCTGCAAAACGATTGGCCGTGCGCCAACGCATCGTGCCGCAATTGTTCAGCTGTTCAGTTGCGGGATCGGCGTATTTGCGAAATTGAATTTCAGCGACTGGAACGAGACCGCTGATCGCGAGTGCAACTGCACGACCAATAATCGCTTCTTCGGACAAACTCGTGTCGAACACGCGATCGGCGCCAAACTGCTTCTGCAATCCTTCGGTAACGAGATGTACGCCACCTTTACGACCAACATCTTCACCGAATACCACAACCTTCGGATTGATCTTGAGTTCATGACGCATCGTACGACGAATTGCTTCAGGGAAGCGCAGCAATTCTCCAACGTCTTCTGGAACGTCAGTACCGCCCAACGCATCACGCTCGGCACGCGACAATCCACCAAACGCATCCTCGGCGTTTCCGGAATCATCGGCGTACACAAACCGTGAAATTTGCGCCGGGTCTGCGACCGGACGCGCCCGGGCAACCTGCAACGCAGCATCAACATCAATTGCAACGTCGTCTTCGATTTCGGCCCAGTCGGACTCGCTAAGCAGCGCAGGTACGAGATAGCTGCGCAATTTCGGAAGCGGATCACGCGTTTCATCATCCGCGATTTCTTCGGCGCTGCGATAACCCTTTTGATTATCCGGCCCCGAATGACTCGACAAACGCGGTACCGTTAAACGCACCAACGCTGGCCCCTCGCCCGAACGCACATGCTGCACGGCCTCGGCCAACAATCCTGACGCTTCGTGTGGATCAGTTCCATCGCCATCGAGCAAAAACAGATTCTTGAACGACGCGAGATTCTCCGCGATGTTGCCGCCCGGCGTCTGCATTTTTCCACGCACAGAAATGCCGAGGTCGTTGTCTTCGATGTAGAACAACATGGGCAGCTTGAGCGTCGTCGCCATGGTGAGCGCGGCCCAGAAACCGTTCGTTGCCACTGAAGCATCACCGCCCAACGCCACGCTGATGCAACCGTTGTAACTCTCGTCTTTCAACGTGTCGCGATGATACGTAATGGCCTGCGCCCAACCTGATGACGGTGTGTACTGCGATCCCACATCGCCCGACATCGGAATAACAATTGGTCCGTCGCGATTTGGCAGATTACACACGACGCCAATGTCGCGTCCATCGCTGAATCCGCCGGAGCGGCCGAGCGGTGAACCAAGCGCGTCTTCGAGTGGAAGCCCAAGCGCGAGCAACATTGGACGGCTGCGATAATACGCACCAGCCGCATCATGTTTTCCGTTGACGAGTGAGCCGAGGATGATTTGCGCCATCTCGTGGCCACGGGCGGAAAACTGATACAACACAACGTGTTCGCGCGGAACGTTTGCGCGGTTCTTGTTGGTGGATTCTTCGAGTTCGTCCAGTGCGCGCGAAACCAGCGTCTGGTAGGCGATGCGTTTCCAGTCAAAGCCGGAACGCGGAGCAACTGCGCCCGGAGTCGCCGAAGGCGCCATCGATGCAGTGGTGTGTTTACGGAGGGCCGTCGGTTTTGCCATAGAACCGAAATTTGTCCGCGCGTGAGGAGAAATGGGAGGCGCGCGCGGGGGGCAGGTGTCCGGCCGGTTAACTACTTGAAGGACACGATGCGAAGCTGTTCGACCGGCCGTCCCGGGCCGTACTGATCGAGCAGCATCACCGTGCCGTCCTTTTGGAATTCGGGGAATGTCATCCCTGTGATTGCGGCGTTTTGCGAGAGGCTGACAATGCGTCCCGTTTTGCGCACCAGCACGAGCGCGTCCTTGTGCGCCAGTTCGGACGGGCGTATCAACTCGCCCTCGGCATCTGTGTTAATGAGCGACGTGGCGAATGCGATCGAGGTCCCGTCGTAGCTGAACGACAGTTTTCCGGAGGCGAATCCGAGGTCGAGCTTTACTGTGCAGTGGGTCGAGTCAGCCACCTCGAATACGAGGTTGGTTTTTGCGCGCGCGTCAAACGCACCAAACTCGCGTCCTGATTTTGCGTTGATCGGCAAAGTGAGCAAGCGATCCTTGCAAGGCGCGAATGGTTCGCCGACGACGTTTACACTGGTTGCTGTGCCTTTTTTGTCGAACGCAACATCGTAGTCGCGAAAACGTGCGCCGGCGTTCCAGCCCGTGACGACGCGATATCGAAGGCCGGTTTTTGTTTCGCTGAGGATGCTGGCCGTTTGATATTCGTCGGGCAGCGCACGGTCGGCGAACATTGGAATTTCGTCACCGGCCAGCAGCGCCGTCACTGG
>JBDTTO010000134.1:0-7368 GCA_039930585.1 Gemmatimonadaceae bacterium | reverse complement strand
CGCGATTGGCAGCACCAGATCTTTCCAGGTCGCCTGCGTATCAATGCGGCGCGCGGGAAAGTCGCTACCGAATGTTGGTTTGCGCTCGTCGCCCGACGTGAAACGATGCAAATACTCGGCGGAGATGGACAGTACTCCGCTCAACATCGGTTCCGATGCAGCGGGTTGCACAAGGCGCAACACACCTTCCCGTGCAAATACATGATCACTGTCGAACAAACGATTTAGCCCGAATCGCAATTCGAGATTTTCGCCAGCAACAATAAACGCCGCGGTTTCACCAGTGGGGATAAATCCGCCATGAGCTGTACCCTGCAAACCACCAAATTCTGAATACCCGCGTTCAATTGCCGAATTCCTGGTCCAGAAAATATCCAGCAATTGCGGACGTACGTGCGGAACAAGAGCCAGCACGAGCACCAGCCTCTCGGTTGCACTGAGAGCGTGATCGTTTACAAACTGCGCATACGGACTGTCGCCGAGTGGTGGTGGCGGGCACTCGATGGAGTCAGGGCGTGCATCCGGCGTCTCGAAATACGAAACCAGAGTTCGACCAAGAACAACGGCGAACCAATCGAGTTCGATTTCGAGATCGCGCGCGTTGGCGGCTATTGTGTCCATTGTGTGTGCAGCGGCTTCTGCATCCAGGGTAGGCGCACCACTCCGTAACCCCACGGCAACCGATCCAGCAGCATGTCAAAAGGCGACGCATCAACGTGTAGCGTCCACCCGTGATCTTCCAGCGCCAGCATTCCGGCCCGGGCGAGAAACGTGGTGCGCACGCCGGCAACCGAAGTTTTTCCGATAGCGCTCCAGTGGTTGATCATGGCGGCAATCATGGCGTCACTTTCATCGATGTCTTCGGCGGATAGCAGTCCCTGAGCAACTGGTAAATCGGTTTCGGGTGTGAGTCCGAGAAATACTTTTATCAAGCCGAGTTCGAATTCATGAACATCTGTCCGGCCCGTTGCGATGTGATGCAAGAGCGCCGCTGCGCGCGGTAATGATTCTTCAGGCAGAGCCGTACCAGTGCTTAATCCGATGCGCGACAACAATGTTGGCAGAAACGGATGCAACAGCACCAGTCCAGCGTTTGTGACTGCGACCCGCTCAACGGTTCGTGCGCTCGCACTTTGTTTCGTCGCCACATTGTTTTGCGACAGCTCATCCTTCTGGGCGACTGAAAATTCCGATGTAACCGCGACCAACACTTTCATTGCGCTTGCCTGGTCGGCCGGGTTCATGTTTCGCAGGACGGCGGCGCACTTTTCTGTGAGGCGCGACGTATTTCCGCCGAACGCACCACACACGAGTGAAGCAGCCGCGCGTAGTACAGCATCCGCGCTGGAACTGTCGCTGGCCAGCAGCCGTTCCAACAGTGGAATTGCTGAAGTGGTCTTCACGTGCCCGGATTGCGACACCAACAAAGAGAAAAGGCTGGTGTAATTCCCGTCCAACAATTGCAGCAATCGAAACCATGAATGCTCGGTTGGTCGGACAGCAAGTTCTCGCACCACCGCTGTCAGATTCGATCGAGCAACGCGACTCATGCCGCTGGCTATTTCAGCAGTGTCGTGTCCCGACGCAGACCATCGCAGCAAACCGGTTCCGAGATATTGCAGCAGTGCTTCGAGTGCGTCTTTCGAAGCCGAGGTCTCGCGCGCTGCGAAGGGATTGTCTGTCGCATGTCCCAGTCCCTCCCGAGCCAGGCGAAGCTGCTCTGCGAGTTGTACACAGACAATTTCGGTGATCGTTGATGCAATGCTCTCAGCTCCCGATGTTTTGACGTTCAGTTCGAGGCGTGGGATGCGGAGCACAACGTCTGGCGGTGCCACTTCATCGCACGTTTGCGAGAATTGCCCCTCCAGTAGACTGCTCCACGCCGCATTCAGCTCCGCACGCACGCGCAGCGCCTCGCTTTGAGTGCCCGCGCGCACCTGCCACGATATGCGCCGAATGCGATGTGTTGATTGCGACACGGTCTACTGGAATCTCACGTTCTTCGTGATCGCCTGTTTCAGCGTGGTGTTCGTCATCGTCGACGTTGTTCTCTCGATGTTCGCACGTGAATTTGCCGCGGCTGTAGTGCCGGCGACCGTTGGCGAAGCAACCGCGATGGCTTCGAGTACGGCTGCACCTTGCGTGCCCGCGCTTACATCTGTGTCAGTTGTTGCCACGAAAATCGCGGCGCTCTCCATAGTCTGTGTGAGCGATCCTTTCAGCTGTGAAATGTCTGCCGTCAGGTTTGTTTTATCCGCGGCCGATGTATCTGGTTGAGCAAGCACTGTTTCGAGATCCGCAATGTGCTGATTGGTTTCGACGATTCGGGTAGTGAGACCTTTCACGAACTCGTCGCTTTTGAGATCGGCCGTGACCGCGCCAAGTTTTGTTGGCGGTCGATAAACGGCTGCAGCCTTTTCCACGAGATCGAGAACACCCTTCTGCAGGTTGATTCGCTCTTCGATTTCAGGTCTGATGGCCGTCCAACGTTGGTCGAAAATTTTCGCGACTTCACTCTTGCGCGACGGTTGAATGCTGATGCCCTGATCCTTCACCACGGTCGGTTGTACCTGCGGATCCGTCAATTTCGGTTCGATGAGTTCTTCCTCATCCTTCGGACAGAAGTACGGCAGCATGAAGTCCGCGACAACCAGACCAGTCGCATCGTATACCAATACGAAAGTGCCGCCGCGAGTGACGCCGGCAAAATGTTCCAGCTGCGGATGTTGTTCGGCAAATTTACTGAACAACAAACGTTCCGCGGCCTTGTCGTCGCGCTGTTGAATGATGTCATCCAGCCACGGCAGCCAGTTAATAGACGGGCTGGCAATGAGCGTGTCGATTGGCGTTGTGAAATCGGTTTTGATAATTGACGTCAGGTCGCGTTTGAGCTGTCCCGACGTTCCAATCACCTCTGTCACGTGCGACTTCCACGCATCTTTCTCGGTCGTGTACGTCGCGTATGATGCCGCGAGTTTGCCGACTGCAAGATCTGCCGCCGCACCGATCCTGACGTTTTGCTGCGACGCCTGCAGGCGCACGTTGATGTTGTCTGTTTCCGGAGACGAGTCAGCAATCCCCTTGTTATCGAGCGCGCTTACAACCTGATTCTGCACGGTGGCGCTGAAACTTTTCGTGGCCACCATTTGCTGCGCCATATCCTGCCGAACGAGCTTGTGCACGTAATGCAAATCCGTAATACGCGGCGGCTTGCGCACAACTTTTCCCGGTTCTTTGCCGAGCAGCACGCCGACAACACCAAACGGAAGATTCCGGCTGACGATTTGCCCTTCGATGTCGGCCAACGCCTGGTCGAATTTCTGACCAACGTGTCCTTCGATACGGAAGAATGAAAACGGACCAATCTGCGACGCGAGTGGATCTACAGCAGCGCTACCCGGCGTCGCGTAGTTGACCGCGTCGTAACCATAGATGGACGATGATCGTCCACGACGCTGCAATCGATAATTCCAAACCGGATGAACTTCCTTTTCTTCAACCGAGCGATAATAGAATGGAATGGCGCGCTCCTGAAGCGCTTCGTCCACGAAACGGCTCGGAGTTATTCGCGTACCGCGATCGGGATCGTTCGGAAAAACGAAACGCGAAATCAGCATGTCGAGTGTTCGCAGCAGAAACCGTGATTGCTCGAACTCACCCGCAGCACCCGCCACCAACGGTGACGGATAGAATCCGGTGCGATTGGTATTGTCCGAACCGCCGATCACGCCCAGCATGACGTGTTTGGGAAATGCATCAACCGGTGGAAGCGCAATTGATGTGTCGCCCAGGTGCTGGTCGCGAAACGAACTGTACAGATCCACGAGATCGCGCAGAAAATCGTAGATGTATTGAACCCGAGGATCGCTTCCCAGATTGGGTTTGGTCGCGCGCCCGATTTGATCAACCCATCGATCGGAAATACCATTGGGAAGCTCGCCACCAAAGAACGGAGCGCAACGCTTCTCCAGAATGGCCAGAGCGTTAAACAGTTCTTTCCGAATAACTGCAATTGCAGATGTATATATTTTCGCGAGTTCAGCGGGTGCCGCCAGCGTCGTTGGTATTTGCGGGCGAATAGCGCTCAGTTCGGGCAGGGCTGTAAACGCGTCCGCTACGGTGACCAGCGATTCGCGCAATCGTTGAATCGCATCCGCGTCGTCAAGCACGACCAATCGCAACGTGTTGACAGCGTCTTGTCCAAGATTGTCGCAGTCATCGCCAGAGCACAAATCGTGATCTGTGATGTAGCTCTCAACGATCAGCACTGCGGTCATCGACGCCAGCGATCGTCCACCAACTGCCGTCGCATCGGTTAGCGCAATTGCGAGCGCGTCTTCCGTACCTTCTTTTACCAATTCGAACACATCAATCATGTCACCGGCGACGTCACCGCCTTTGTATAGCGGCGCATACGCTGGAAATGTTTTGTCGTACGCCTTGGCGCGATCGAACACGGTGTCACTGCTGAACGAGACGATGTCGCCGTCAGAGGTTACCCCGACACCTCGGCTCACCGTCACCTTTCCGCCATTCGCGGATACCTGCAATCCGCTGACGATTCCGATACCGAGCAATTGTACGCGTGTCAGACGCGTTTGGTCGTCGGCGTAGTTGGACACGCTGTTGAGCTGCGCGTGGGTCAACACCTGGTCCCGCTCGAACACGGTGTACCCAGTCGAAAGCTCTTGCAGACTTCGGAATACTGGCGGCATGACCTTGGTGCTCCGTTTGCGTTAGTGCGAAGTGCCGAGTGCGGTTTGGCCGAGAATGAACTTGCGTTGCTCTTCGGGCGCGCTGCATTCGTGTAGTTGCTGCGTGGGGTAAACGTTCTTCACACGGAATAACGTGCTGATAAAGTCGGTGAGAGTTTTCGTTCGATCAGTGTTATCGAGACCGGCCCGAAGTGTTATCCAGTCCTGATACCGCGTTTGCAGTTCCGTCATGTCTGCTTCGGATATCCAGCAGATTTTCGGTTGTACATGCGCCGGCGTCTCTTCTCGAATGACATCAGCCGCCCATTGTCGAAAGTTCATGTCCTTGAACCGTTGACCATACGCGGGCAGAATGATGTGCAATCGATATGAGTAGGGGTCATCCTCTGCGCAGTCGACGCAATTGGGATCAACGCAAATCGGAAGAAACGGGTCGTCTGCGGCGGAGGGACGCAGCAGAATATTTTCGACAACGTACATGCCTTCGCCTGATTCATTTTCGACTGGAATGACACCGGCGAGATCACGTCGGTCGCTGTTTTGTATGCCAAGCAGTCGTGCAAGTCGCCGTTCGAATCCGGAGACATTTCCAGAATTCCAGATGTCTGACGGATCCGTCCGAGAAACATTGTAGGCCAACGCGCGTTCGCTGCCGATTCGCTCGTAGTCCCGAAGAAATGCGCGCTTGAATTCAATGATTCCTTCATCCGTTGTGCCAAACTCGGCACGCATGATGTTCGCGAAATCGTGAAAGCGTTCGCCTACTCTGGCAATCATGTGGTCGAGAAATCGATTGCGGCGATTTACAAGGACATCCGAATCGTCCAGCGTAGCGAGTGCCGCATCTACATTCGATGCTGCATCACCAGGCGCACCCGTGGCCGCGGCCGCATATACGGATCGCCAGTCGCGAAATTCAACTCGTCGATGCCGGTATGTGGGTCCGGTGCCTGGTTCATTTGCCGGCAACACGCCCGACTCGTCGTCCACCGATCGAAATGCGAAGAGATCGCCGACGCCGCCCAACTGTGCGAACGAATCGGCAATGACCTGATCGAAGAACGCGAGGTAGGCCTGGAACTGAAGTGCTTGCGCCTGGCGCTGCGCGCTTGATCGCGCGGGAAGTCCCGCCTCGCCGAGTCCATATACGGCCGGAAAATCAAACTGCAGCGATCGATACGTTGACACATTGCGATTTGAGCCGAGCGGGATCGGCAGATCCTCGCGTGAGAGCACGCGGTCAAACACTGTTGCCTCGCGTTCAAGTTCCGCCACGCGCGCAACAAGGTCCGTGTCATCGACAGTGATCGGCATGCCGCGTTTGTAACTGACCAGTCGTGAGCCCTCAATGTCGAGCGTCGCCTTTTTCCCTGCCTCTACGGGTACACGCCAGCGATCCAGCGGCGGCTGCTTCGCGCCTGCGGGATTGATGCGAGCATCCCGAACGGCGCGCACACCATCGACGCCCATCACGATCGCGATAAGATCCGAAAGGCGAATTTCAACACGGAGTTCAGACTCGGCGAGTTCGCCGTCGTCAACAAATCCGTGGTTGAGCGCAGGACCGCTGAATATTTCGTCAATCGTGTAGGCCGCACCGTCCTCGTGACGTCGCGTCTGCATTTCCGCCAGCGAATACTGCCTCACCGGCGGCGAAAGGTATTGTTGGACAAGAAACAGCACCTGCGCATGAACGGTTGCGACGTTCGCATCCGGTGCCAGCTCGAGTTCTGCGCAAAACACAAATGCCTGCATCCCGACTTCAGATACGCTCACAAATTCTTCGCACAAATTGCGATTGGCGGCCAGTGTGGCACGTACTGCGCTCAGGATCTCTGTTTTCTGATCCGTCGCAGGGTCCACGTATTCGATGAGCGCGCCGTACAGTCCCTGTAACGAAACTGGAACCACCTTCGGAATTCCGACTGGTGCGACGCGTTTGAGTTCTCCCGCGATTGTGTCGGCAAAATAGACTTCTTCAACTGGCCGAATCCAGGCGTTTTTCACCCCCTCAACGTCAATCAACAACTTGCGGTAATCGTTGGTTGTGAGTGGGCGATTGGGCAGAATTTCGCGTGCAGTGAAAAACTGCTGCTTCATCAGACGCGCGTCATCACCATCCGTCGCCAACAGATCGGCAACGGAGAACGATGCGCGGTACGCGAGGTCGGTCAGTGCGTAACTCAACAACTCGAGCGTGGTAATGCCCGGGTCGTGCACATTGTGATCCGTCCACAACGCACCCGTTGTTGCACGAAGATCAGACAGCGCTTCGCCAAACAGCGACACGTGATCGGGCTGCGTGTTAGTGCCCCGTTTCGGAATGGTCACGTTCATCGGAATGGCCATGGCTTCAGGCAGGCGTGATGACGTGAGTAGGCGCCGAGACGAGAATGGTATCCGGCGCGTACGGCTGAATCTCGGCCACGTCTGCGGTCTCGGGTGTTTCGTCGGCGGATACGTACATTCTGAAATCCGTGACATAATCGACGTACGGCAACCGCTCAACAACGTCGAGTAGCACCGAGCGGTAAATCGTGCCGCCAAACATGATTTCGCGGTCTGGCAGAAACGCCCAGGGTGACAGCGCGCGAATCAATTCGTTTTCGGTCTCAGTGCGGTAGTGATTGAATTCAAACCCCGTGCGGAAACT
>JBDTTO010000133.1:0-7466 GCA_039930585.1 Gemmatimonadaceae bacterium | reverse complement strand
TGGTCGGAGTCCGGTGATGCCGTACGTGCCGACTACATGATGATTCGTGGACTTCTCTCCGCCACGACCCGGACCGTCTAAAGCGCCCTGCTTCTTCCACAAGGAATTAACAGCACCGCTCACAACGACTGAATCAAAAAAGGGCCACCGCGAGAGCGAGGCCCCTTCTGGTCAGCAAGACTTCAACGCACTATGCGCTGTCGTCAGACAAGGAGCTTACCGCGTGCCGGATGCAAAGTCAATGCGCGCTCAACTTTAACGCGGTTGTTTGTCACGTAGTTGCGCACTATTGATCCATCCACACGTCCTCCAATCCCGCCCGGAGTGAATCCAGCCATTCGCGTATTCGCAGCCTTTGTCCTTGGGCTGACATTGGGAATCGTTGTGCCGGCTGTCGCCGCCGTGAAGGTAATTGAGCCAGTGGGCACACTCTGGATCAACGCCCTTCGCATGCCGATTCTCCCTCTCATTGTGGCGTTGACGATCAGCGGCATCGCCAGCATCGAGAATGCGCGTCAGGCGAGTCGCCTGACCGCGCGGGCGTTGATGGTTTTCACCGGCATGTTGATCGCCTACACGCTGGTCTGCACACCCCTGGCTCCAATCGCGCTATCCGGATTGCCATCGGACGCCGCCAGCTCGGAAGCACTGCGGTCGACGATCACGGCAGTTGCCACGCCGACTGCAAAACTCACGTTTGTCGATTGGGTGCTCTCACTGGTGCCCACAAATCCAATCAAAGCCGCGGCGGATGGCGCGCTGCTTCCAATCGTCGTGTTCAGCCTGGCGTATGGCTTGGCACTCACGAAGGCAACGTCGGCCGTTCGCGAAGCCCAGGTGAAGTTGCTGCAGGGAGTTGCCGACGTGCTCATTCTGCTGATTCGCGGCGTTCTCGTCGTGGCTCCAATTGGCGTTTTTGCGCTCTCGTATTCGTTGGGTGCAAAGGTCGGCAGCACGGCCGTGGGCGCCGTTGCGATCTACACTGCGGCCATCGTGATCACTTTGATTCTTGCGATCGGGGTGACTTACCTGCTCACTTGGGTTGTCGGAGGCGTGTCTCCGTTACGGTTTGGTAGCGCACTATTGCCTGCGCAAGCCATTGCGCTGAGCTCCCGATCCTCACTGGCCGCACTTCCGGCACTGATCGACGGTGTGCGAGCTAAGCTTCATATTTCACCGTCAGTTACGTCGGTAGTTCTGCCACTTGGCGCATCAGTTTTCAAGCTGAATTCGGCCGTAACCTGGTCGTTTGGTGCCGTACTTGTCGCGCATCTATACGGTGTGCATCTCGATGCGACCGCTTGGTTCATCTATGGCGTTGGCACCGTGCTACTGTCGTTCACGACCCCGGGAATCCCCAGCGGTGGCTTCTTTGTCCAGGCACCGCTCTACACAACGGTCGGTCTGCCGGTTGAAGGAATTGGAATTCTCATTGCCATTGATCTCATTCCCGACGCTTTCAAGACCGCCCTCAATGTGACGGGATATGGAGCGGCGGCAGTGCTTGTCGATCGGTGGGGGCGGAACGACCAAGTAGTCGCCGCCCCGACTTCGTTGCCGCTGGCTTAGTCGTCGCTGGCGACTTCGGTTGCCGCAGGGGCCTCAGCAGCCCCTGCTTCGGGCGCGGCCGCGCCTTCAGTCGTAGCCGGCTTGGTGCGGCGCGCCCAATGCTGACGCTGAGCCGGCGGCTCGGCACGACGAACCAGCAGGTGGTCGTAGTACGCCATCACGCGCTCGCGAACATCCGACTCCGTATCCTCTTCGGTCGCTTCAAACGGCGCGTAGCGCTGGCCGTCCTCTGAGACATCAAACCACCACCACGCCTGCGTTCGTGAGCCGCGCGGAGCTTCGACGCGACAGTTGTAGGTGCGACCGTTGTTTTCGAACGTAAACGCTTTGAGCATGCCATCTCCGAGAGGTGTCCCTCAATCTAGCCGGTCCGAGGCCCGAGAGGCACCGCTCAACCTACAGTCGTTTCAGCAGATATGAGAAAACTTGACGTCGGGCATGGGTATATGCATTCTATATCCTAGCATATAGACGCTCTATACCCTCCACGTCGACCTCATGGCTAAGCCGTCAGCATTTCCCGATCGCATTGAACTGCTGCAAGGCACGCTTGATCTGATCATCCTGCAAACGCTCGGCTGGGGTCCGCGCCACGGCTACGGCCTCGCGCAGATGATTCGCAGTAATTCCGGAGAGCGTCTGCAAGTTGACGCAGGGTCGATCTATCCGGCGCTGCACCGACTTGAGAAGCAAAAGTGGATTGAAGCCGAGTGGCAGATTGCAGAGTCGAAGCAGCGGGTGCGCGTTTATCAGCTGACCGTCGCGGGCCGAAAACAACTCACAGTCGAACGCACTCGCTGGGAGCAGCTGTCGGCAGCCATTGCGGGCATCATCGAGCCGCCTTCCAATGCGGAAGCGACATCATGAAAATCTTCGGCCGCATCTTCAATTCGCGTCGTCAGCGCAGCGAAGAGCTGGACGTCGAGATTCAAAGTCATCTCGAAATGGCAGTGCGCGAGCGTATTGCTGCGGGCGCCTCGTCCGAAGTCGCTCGTGCGGAAGCGCTGCGCGAGTTCGGCAATGTCTCGCAGATCAAACAGACCACGCGCGAGATCTGGGGTGGCACTGCGTTTGAAAACTTGAAGCACGACGTGCGATACGCACTGCGCGCGCTGAATGGCAGTCGCGGCTTTACCGTCACCGCTATTGCAACGCTCGCTATCGGCATCTCCGCCGCCACCGTCATCTTTTCCGTGGCCGATCACGTGGTCCTGCGCCCGTTGGCATATCCCGACGCGGACCGCCTGTTCGTGATCCACGAACAGATCAGGGAAATGCGCGATCAGTTTCCACGAATTCCAGCCAACGTCAGTCACTTTCTGGAGTGGCAGCGATTGTGCAAAGAATGCGAATCGATGGCGACAATGCGGCAAGGCGGGCTTTCCTACGGCGACGGTGCCGAGATGGAGACTGTAGGTACCGTGTGCGCTTCATGGAACATGCTGCCGCTGCTGGGTGCACGCATGACGGTTGGGCGGTTGTTCACACAGGCCGAAGACAATGAAGCGCGCGGCAAGGTGGTCGTGCTGAGCAACGCGTTCTGGCAGAGAAAATTCGGATCCGACCGCAACATCGTCGGAAAATCGATTCAGCTGAGCGGCAGCGCGTGGCAAGTGATCGGAGTTTTGGCGCCCGACTTTCTGCCGCCCAAAGGAACGGAAATCAGCAACATCGAAAGATTGCCGAAGAACGTGGAAATTTTTGTGCCGTTGGCACTCACCGAGCAGGATCGCACTGCCACGGGAAATTTCGATTATACGGTTATTGCAAAACTCACTCCACACGCAACACTGGCTCAAGCGCAATCGAGGCTCGCCGGCCTTCAGAAGGACATTCTATCAAAGAGAACGGACAACCTCACGATCGACGTATTTACGACGCCGATGCAGTCACAAATCCTTGGAACATCGAAGCAGGGATTACTCGTTCTGCTCGCCGCGGTCGGAGCCATTTTGTTGATCGTTTGCGTCAACCTCGCCAACCTGCTGTTGGCCCGCCAAGCGTCTCGTACGCGCGAAGCTGCGCTGCGCATTGCACTCGGCGCCACTCAGGGACGCCTCGTTCGACAGACGCTTATTGAAAGTCTGTTGGTGGCCATGACGGGCGGTGCACTGGGCGTGTTGTTGTCGCGTTGGGGACTGCAACTGCTGTTGCACTTTGCTCCCGCGGATTTTCCCCGGCTTGCTGAAGTCACGTTGGATTTGCGCGTGATGACAGTTGCCGCGCTGACATCAGTGCTTACGGGTTTCCTGTTTGGTGTTGTGCCTGCATTGCGTTATGGTCGCGTTCAACCGGCAAGCGTACTGAAGTCCGGGTCACGCAACATGACGGACGGTCGAAGCGCCTTGCGAACGCGCGCCTTTCTGGTTGCGTCTCAAATAGGATTGAGCGCCGCACTGCTGTATGCCGCGGGACTCTTCTTCACGAGTTTCGTGCGTCTGCTTGATGTGGACAAAGGCTTCAACGAAACACACATGCTGGCAATTGATCTGTCGTTGCCGAGAAGTGTGTATTTCAGACCCGATCAACGCGTTGGGTTCTATGATGAAGTGTTGGCGAAGCTCGCGGCTTTGCCCGGCGTGCGCGCGTCAGGTGTGACCAATCTTCTTCCGCTCGAAGGAGAAACGCAGGTGAATCCTATTTCGCGCGAGAACGACCAGCGAACTGAGGCCGAACGCCCAGTGGCGAATATTCGACAAATTGATCCGGGGTATTTTGCAGCAATGGGCATTCCGGCAAAACGTGGTCGTCTCATTACACAAAGCGATCGTGGACGGAACGTCGTCGTGTTATCTGAGCGAGCGGCTCGCGGGTTGTGGCCGGGTGAAGATCCCATCGGGAAACGCATGCTTCCGCCCAACGATCCGATTTCCGAAGTGGTTGGCGTCGTGGCTGACATCCGCACGTCCAACATTGAACGTGAGGGGAGTCTCGTGGTGTATGTGCCGTACTGGGAACGTGCGCCGTTGCAGTCTACGCTGATTATCAGCACATCCGCCGATCCCGAGTTGTTCGCAGCGTCTGCGCGCGCCGCGATTCATGATGTAGGAAAAGCAGTGCCTGTATCCGAGATGCGAACCATTGAACAGATCGTGTCCAACTCGATGGCCCCGCGGCGTTTTCAGCTTCTGTTACTGCTAATTTTCGCCGGAAGCGCGTTGATCATTGCGAGCATCGGTATTTATGGTGTCATCTCTCATTCGCTCGTCAAACGATCAAATGAAATTGGCGTTCGCATGGCACTGGGTGCGGAACGTGGCAGCATTCACCGATTGGTGTTGATGGAAACTCTCACGCCTGTTTCAATCGGTCTTTCGATTGGAATTCCGTTCATCCTCGTGTTGGCGCAGCTGTTCCGCACGATGCTGTTCCAGGTGAAACCGATAAACGCACTCACGCTGATCGTGGTTGTGGGCGTATTGATTTTTGTGGCGGCAGTTGCATGTCTCGTGCCGGCGCGCCGAGCGAGCGGTGTGGGCGCGTTGCTGGCGTTGCGTGCAGAGTAGCGTCGTCTCGTTCCCGTCACTCTTTACGTCAGCGCGAACGCGCGACGCACATCGGCTAACACCTGACCCGTCACTTCGCGAGACCGCGCGTTGCCAGCCGCGAGAATATCCTGAACCGCACCACGGTCACGGGCAAATATCGCGCGACGTGCACGCATTGGTGAAATGAGGTCGTCGAGTACCCCAATCAGGCGTTGCTTGAGAACTGAGTCACCCAATCCGCCGCGTTCGTAGTGTCGCTTCAGTTCCTGAACTGTCACAGCGTCCGGATCGAACGCGTCGAGGTACGCGAACACCACATTGCCTTCCGCGTTTCCCGGGTCACTCACGCGCAGATGTTGCGCGTCTGTGTACATCGACTGCACAAGCATCGTGATTTCTTCGTGTGTCGCTGTCAACGGAATTGCGTTTCCCAGAGACTTGCTTGCTTTCCGACCGTCGGTGCCTGGCAAACGCGGTGTATTGGATAACACCGCACGACACTCAACCAACACCGCACTGTTCGTGAGCCGATTCACACGTCTTACGATCTCGTTCGTCTGTTCAATCATTGGCAATTGATCATCGCCAACGGGAACGACTGTTGCGCGAAATGCCGTAATGTCTGCCGCCTGGCTAACGGGATAACAAAGAAACCCCGCAGGTATGTCGCGTTCGAATCCGCGCGACGCGATTTCTGCGCGCACCGTAGGGTTTCGTTCGAGGCGAGCGACAGTCACCAGATTCAGATACAACATGGTCAACTCGGCCAACGCCGGCAAATGCGATTGCACGGTGATTGTACACAGTGAAGGATCAATACCGGCTGCGAGATAATCCAGCGCGACACTTTCGATGTGCTTCGCGACGTGCGCCGGTTGTCCTGAGTTGTCGGTGAGCGCCTGAAGATCGGCAATCAACACCGTTTGTTTCACTCGATTTTGCAACGCCACGCGACTTTGCAGCGAGCCAACATAATGGCCAAGGTGCAGCGAACCAGTCGGGCGATCGCCGGTAAGGACGACATCAAAATCATTGACGCCGGCCGCGAGCATATCGGTTGTCGGCGCCGGTGATGCGCTTAAGAGATCAGCGGAACTGTGGGGGTACGACATGGGACAACTCCTGTAAAAGCGGTTGCTCCTTGTCGTGTGCCGATTGCACAGGGCCGAAAAATCAAAACGGGCCGCTCGACAAGAGCAGCCCGTGGATACATCACGTCGGAATAGACGCGCGCTATCGTTTGGCCACTCGAGGGGAGGGCCAACGCCAGCTTTGGACAACGCGCGAAGAAATTGCGACGAAGGTGTTCATGGATTGAAAATCAACTATGAGTTGCCCGGTTGGACAAGACCCTGCGCACGTCGTGCAGTGATACGCCGATCGCCCGCAGTGCCACCAATGTGTGATACACCACATCTGCGCCTTCTTCGGCACCGCGTTCGGCGTCGTTGTCGGCACACGCAGTTGCCAGCTCAACCGCTTCTTCGCCCAACTTCTTGAGACGTAGATTGCGATCGGATAGCAGGCGTTGCGTGTAGCTCGGTTTCACCGAAGTGTCATCAATTGGCTGAGCCGAACGAATGGCGATTGTTGCGTCCAGCGCGCCGATAGCATCCGCACCAAGCGCGATATCGCCGAAGCAGGACACCTGGCCTGTGTGACATGCCGGACCCGCGGGATTAACGCGCGCGAGTACCGCATCTCCGTCACAATCGGCCGTCAGCGACACCACACGTTGCGTGTTACCGCTGGTCGCGCCTTTGTGCCACAACCCACGACTGCGCGACGTGTAGTGCATCTCGCCCGAGGATTGCGTGAGCTCCAATGCTTCACGGTTAGCGTGTGCGACCATCAACACCACGCCAG
Organism: Gemmatimonadaceae bacterium; assembly: GCA_039930585.1. Lineage (GTDB taxonomy): Bacteria > Gemmatimonadota > Gemmatimonadetes > Gemmatimonadales > Gemmatimonadaceae > Gemmatimonas. Next base: position 543 of record JBDTTO010000133.1, on the reverse strand, counting down.
TTAACGCATCTTGCGTGACAACTGTGACGAGTCCGTTCGATTTCGAGAAATCAAGCGTGTCAAGATCAAGTGCGCCGACTGCGGTCATGCGGAGTCTCCGGCCGTCTGTGAGTTGGCGATGATGCTTGAAGGCTTGTCGCACAATGCGTCACGCACGGCGCGAGAAAGTGCCGAGTTGGTGGCAATGACGTCGCCGTCAAATGCTGAGCGCACGTTGCGCCACGATGTGAATACGCCGCCACTTTCTTCGATGATGGGTTGTAGCGCTGCAGCATCCCACGGATTCATGATGTCATCAACCATGAACTCAGCGCGACCGGTTGCTACGAGCAGATAGCCATAACAATCACCCCACGTGCGAACGACGCCTGCGTCTGCAACCAAATCGCGCCAGCGCTGGCCGCGTTCGGGACGTTCAGTGAATCGTTGATCGGTGATAAGCGCAGTCGCGGTGTTCAGCGATGCCACGTTTGAGACGTGCGCGCGCGCGCCGTTCCACCAGCAACCTTCACCGGGCGCCGCGATCACGATTTCATCAACGGC
>JBDTTO010000132.1:0-7484 GCA_039930585.1 Gemmatimonadaceae bacterium | reverse complement strand
ACTTCGAGGGGACGAAATCAGCGCCGCCGGCGTCCGGCAAACCACGGCACACAGTACGCGTTGGGTTGTGGGACAATTACGGCGGTTCGATGACTAGCGGATGGACGCGCTGGATTCTCGAACAATACGAATTCCCATTTCAACGCGTGTTTGCGCCGGAACTTGATGCCGGTTCGTTAAACGCGAAGTATGACGTGCTGGTGTTTGTCGAAGGCGGAATTCCCGGCGCAGGTGGTGGCGGCGGTGGTGGCGGCGCAGGCGGCGGCGGGACACTTGACGAGCCCGAAAACATCCCCGCCGAATACAAAGGACAGTTCGGTCGCATGTCTGCCGAAAAAACGATCCCGAAGTTGCGAGAGTTTGTAACCAATGGCGGCACGATTGTCGCCATTGGAAGCTCAGCAACCAATATCGCCGCGCACTTGCAATTGCCGGTTGAAAATCACCTGGTGGAAAACGGCACCGCGCTGCCACGCACGAAGTTCTACATCCCGGGTTCAGTGCTGTCGATCAAAGTGGACAACACGCAGCCAATCGGCTACGGAATCACCGAACACGTCGACGCGTTTTTTGACGCGAGCCCTGTGTTCAAACTCACTCCTGCAGCAGCCGGTCAGGGTGTAAAAGCCATTGCATGGTTTGACAGCAAGACATCACTGCGCAGCGGATGGGCCTGGGGACAGGAATACCTGAATGGTGGTGTCGCCGCAATCGATGCGCCGGTTGGCAAGGGCCGAGTGTTGATGTTTGGTCCGCAAATCGTGCAACGCGCGCAGCCGCACGGAACGTTCAAGTTTCTGTTTAACGGAATTATGGAAGCGGCAATGCGCTGACAGTTGGCGCGTTCGCCGAGTACGGTGGCGAATGTGCGGCCAGGTGCAACTCCAAAAGTTATATGCGTTCAGCACGACACTCACAATCAAAGGACCGATCGATGACGGCTCGAATTCGACTGGGAAAATTGACTATCGGTTGTGTGGGTGTTGTTGCCTACGCTGCAATTGCAATCACAACCTTTGCGCAGGCAACACTCGCGCCGGGCAAGAAGGCGCCAACAACCTCCGCACGATCACTGCAGGTGCGCGGCCTGCAAGCTCCAGTCGAACTCATTCGCGACTCGGCCGGCATTGTTCACATTCGTGCGCAAAATGAACACGATCTGTTTTTTGCGCAGGGTTACAGCGCTGCGCGCGATCGGTTGTTTCAACTGGAACTGTGGCGACGTCAGGCTACCGGCACAATGGCGGAAGCGTTGGGTTCGCGTTGGATTGAGCGTGATCGTGCGTCACGGTTGTTGAAGTTTCGCGGAAACATGGCGACCGAACTCGCTCACTATCATCCCCGAGGCGCGTCGATCATTGGTGCGTTTGTGGATGGCGTCAATACATTCGTCGCCAAAGCGCAGCAGGACACGGCGTTGATGCCGCCGGAGCTCAAGTGGCTTGGTATCACTCCCGGCAAATGGACACCTGAAGTGGTGATCTCACGTCACAACGCACTCGCGAATAACGCGCGTGATGAATTCGGGACTGCGCGCGCAGTTCGCATGTTGGGTGAAGACGCCGTCAAGCGCCGTCGTCGTTACGAGCCGGATCCCGTGCGACTTGGTTTGGATTCCGCTGTTGCAAAACTTCTGGATAACGTCACCGATGCTCGTGTTGTTGCAGCATACGACGCGTTCAAGAATGCGCCGTCGTTTCGAGAGGGCGATGTGATTGCCAGCATGCGCAAAAGCGTGGGCGCCGCTCCCGCAGACACCGCATTCAATCCACTGGCCTACTACCTCGGCAGCGACGCTGACAATCTCGACACCGACGTCGACGGGTTGCCCGCATTCGCAACTGTTGCCGAGGCAACGGCACTGTCCCCATCGCGCTGGGAAAGCAATAACTGGGTCGTATCTGGTGCGCGGACACTGAGTGGCAAACCGATTGTTGCCAACGATCCGCATCGCACAATTGCAACACCATCACTGCGTTATCTCGTGCATTTGCAGGCACCCGGCTGGGATGTAATTGGCGGTGGTGAACCTGCAATTCCGGGCGTGGCCATTGGGCACAATCGTGTTGGTGCGTGGGGGCTTACAATTTTCGGCATCGACGCCGAAGACATGTACGTGTACAACACCACCGCAACTGATGCGCGTTCGTATCAGTACAACGGCGTAGCCACGCAGATGCGTGAAGTCATCGACACTATTCGCGTGAAAGATGCGGCGCCGTCGATTGTGAAATTGCACTTCACGCGTCACGGACCCGTGTTGTACGAGGATACCGTCAAACATTTCGCGGTCGCGTTGCGTGCAGCCTGGCTTGAACCCGGCAGTGCGCCGTATCTCGCCAGCCTGCGAATCGATCAATCCAACAGCTGGACGCAGTTTCGTAACGCGCTCACGTACGCGCGCATGCCTGCACTCAACTGGGTGTGGGGCGATACGTCCGGTGCGATTGGCTGGCAGGCTGCGGGAATTGCGCCCATTCGCAAAACGTGGGATGGTCTCGTTCCCGTCATGGGCGACGGGCGCAATGAGTGGAGCGGTTATTTACCGATCGCAGATTTACCGCACACAGACAAACCCAAAGGCGGCGTGTTTGGTTCGGCGAATGCGTTCAACGTGCCGGCGGATTATACGCACTTTGATGCGGTTGCAAAGTCATGGGCAGAACCATTTCGACTGGATCGACTAACGGAGGTGCTCGACACGATTTCGCACGCCGATGTCTGGACGATGGCGCGACTGCAGCATGACGAAACGCCGATGGCGGCGCGGCCGTTGTTGAAATTGTTGCGCGAGTCGGTTGTTATTCCGACTTCTGTGTTGGAGGAATCGCGCAAAGCACTGTTGTCCTGGAACGGAGTTCTGTCCAGCAATTCGGAGCAAGGCGCGATCTATGCAGCGTTTGAGAAACGTCTGCTGGCATTCGTGGCTGAGGCGGTCGTGCCACCCAAAGCGCAACCGTTGATTCGAACGGTTCCGCTCTCGCGCGCGATTGAATGGCTCATGCGTACCGATACGATTCTCGCTCTTGATCCGAAGTTCTTGCGCGAGGCAATACAGCAGGGGCGGAACATTGCGGACTGGCCCACAATGTCGATCGAAAAGCCTGCCCATCGTCTTCGCGAATTGGCGCTGGCGTTGTCTCTGGAACAAGCGATAAACGATGTGCGCATGCACTTTGGCGCAGATAAGTCTGCATGGCACTACGGCGACGCCAAAAACCACCACGTCAAAATTTTCCATCCGCTGGACGGACTCATATCCGACGCATTGAGCTCACGTTTGTCGCCCGGCCCACTCCCGCGCGGCGGTTACGCCAACACCCTGAATGCGACCGGTAATTCCGACAACCAAACCGCCGGCGCCAGTTTGCGCGTAGTCATCGACGTCGCCAACTGGGACGCCGCCATTGCGACCAACACTCCCGGACAAAGTGGCGACCCACGCAGCCCACACTATGCCGACCTGTTTCCGTTGTGGGCGGCGGGTCAATACGTGCCGCTCCCGTTCAGCAAAGCGGCCGTCGACAAGCGCGCCGAAGACCGCTTGACTATCCGTCCGTAAGTTCTGGTTGCATTTTTTCAGATAGAGCAAAAATGAAAACCGCCGGCGAACGTGGAAGAGAACGCTGTACTGGAAACGCCCCCGCGTCTCGTCGTCCTTTTCCGCGTTCGCCGACGGTCATCTGTTGTGACACCAGCAATGAGCCAACTGGTTCCCTGTTAACAAGCACCAATCAATCGACCCGAGCCTTACAGTTCAGTTAACGACTCCGAAATTCTTCGGAGATAGTCGCACAGTGGCGTTTTTTTGTCAACGGGCGAATTGCTTCCGGCAAGAAAATTGACAATCGCGAAGATTGTAGCGACCACAGCTCAAACCGCGGGTCAATATCGATCGATTTGTCTTGACCGTTGGTGACCAATGCATACCTTGATCCCTTGGCCCGAGCACTAGTCGTCGCGAACCGCGCGCGCGTGCACCGCGCCCGCCCCAACCACTCCTTGAGCCCTATTCCACCGCTTCTCGTCGGCGTCCTGGCGCCATGCCGGGCAACTGCGCCCTGCCAGAGTGGAAACGCGCGTCCATGACCGATCCAAACGTCCCCAATTCCCTGATTGGGCAGGTCATCGCCGACCGGTACCGCATCGACAAGAAATTGGGCGGTGGCGGCATGGGCGAAGTGTATCTGGCCGAGCATGTGAACATTGGGCGCAAATGCGCGATCAAGGTGCTGCGAGCGGCTCTCGCCGACGATCAGGATTCTTTGCAACGCTTCAGGAACGAAGCAAAGAACGCAAGCAAGATCAGTCATCCGAATGTCGCGCAGGTTTACGACTTTGGACAACACGAAAATTTGCTGTACCTGGCCATGGAGTTCATCGAAGGCCAGTCGATGCAGGAAGTCATTGAAAAAGACGGCGTGATGCATCCGGACATGGTGGCGGATGTGATCATGCAGGCTGCTGGCGCACTCGACGCTGCCCACGCACAACACGTGCTTCATCGCGACGTCAAGCCAGACAACATCATGCTGTCGCGTAACAATGACGGCACGTATCTCGTCAAGCTTGTCGACTTCGGCATCGCGCGCGCGCTCCAGAGCAACGAAAAAGGCGTTACGCAAACGGGAATGGTTGTTGGTACGCCCGAGTTCATGAGCCCTGAGCAGATCGCTGGCGAACCGTTGGATGGTCGGAGCGATTTGTATTCGCTCGCACTCGTGGCGTTCAATGCCCTGACCGGTGTCGGCGCGTTTCCTGACACAGGTTCGATGGAAAGCCTCATTCTCCGTCTCACCAGTCGCCCGCGCACACTGATCGAAGTACGTCAAAGCGTGCAGTGGCCACCCAAGCTGCAAACCGTTTTTGACCGGGCGTTGGCACCACAGCGCGACTTCCGCCAGTCAAATGTCGTTGAATTCGCCAGCGATCTTTCGGGCGCAATCGTGCAGATGTCGCCGTCGGAAACGTCCGCGTTTTATCGTCGTGCGCTCGAAGCGCGATCGGTGAATCCGGTGGCGCTGACGCCCAGTGCCACGCCTGCGAAACCGTCGAAGGAAAAATCGCGCGGCAAGACGGGTGCGGCAAAGGTCGAGGATGCTCCACCGCCGCCAGAAGCCTATCGCCCGATGGGACCGCCCGGTCGCGAGACGCGTGTAGCATACGCTGGCCCGGGAGTGAAGACCGGCAAGTTCCGCCAGATCATCATTCTTACGGCAATCGCCGCGTCGGTCGGCGTTTACTACCTCGACAAAGATCGTGTCGTGTGGAATGCGCTGAAACCGTTTGGCGACATTGCAGTGGGTGCCATTACGTCGCTCCGCGAAAAGGGCAAGCAGATTCAGGCCGATCAGTCAAAAGTCCAGGCCAAGACCGATTCGGTTCCTGCCAAACCCGCAGCGAAAAGACCAAAAGCAGCAGTGCCAAAGCCGGTGGATACAACGAAAGCAGCAGTTGCCACGCCGCCAAAAACTGACAGCGGCACCGGCACCGTTCCACCACCCGCTCGGCACTGATTCAACTTCAGCTTTCATTGCGCGTTAGTAGTCAGTAGTGAGTACGGGCATCATCTCATGACAAATCCCATGCAACGCACATTCGTTGTCCTCAAGTCCGCGCTGATTGCGGCCACGTTGATGATCGCCATCAGCGCGCCGGTTTCTGCACAAACCGCTGCAGCCCGCGCGAAACTAAAAGCCGACAGCATTCGCGCTGACAGCATTCGCGCCGACAGCGTGAAGAAAGCCAACGCGAAAAAAGCGGCCGCGACGAAACCGTCGACAGCAAGTACAAAAGCCGCAACGGCAACACCTGCGTCCACAAAAGCTGCGTCGTCGACTGCAAAGCCCGCGGCAACGTCAGCGAAGACTGCCGCACCCGCGTCGAAGCCTGCGACTACGTCAACGAAGGCCGCCGTGACCACCAGCAAACCTGCAACGACGTCCACCGCGAAAACCGCCGCGGACTCGAAAGCAGCATCAGGCACAGCCAAACCTGCGAGCAGCGGTTCGACATCAACGTCGGCTCCTGCGAAAGGAGCGAGCGGTAGCGCATCGTCCGGAGCGAGTGGAACAAGCGCGCGCCCGTCGGGATCATCTACGTCAACGCGCGCGGCGAGCGCCCCCGCAAAAGCTGCAGACACAGGCCGACCGCGCTCGCAGGATCCCGTCGCGTTCACGTCCGTGGCACTGTACGCTGGAATGGCGCAGGGTTCGCTCGGATTCGGCGCAGGCCCGTCGGGCGGATTATCACTTCGCATCAAACGCGCATCGTTGCCAATTGTGTTTCGTTTTGATGCACAAGGTTCGCGATTCTCGCAAACGCCAACGGCATTCGGCGGCACAACGCCACTCTCAGACAAAGCCACACTCACACACGCTGGTGCCACCGCCAGCATTGAAATTCCGCTCATCAAACAGGGCGCAATTCGTCCGTATCTGATGGCGGGTGGTGGCGTGTTTCGCTTTCAGGGTAGCGGACCGGCTGGAAACAACGCGACGGAATCGAGCTTGAGTAACGGTGTGTTCACGTCCACAACCGACGGCGCGCTGACGGTTGGTGGTGGCGTACGGTTGGGCAGCAAACTGTTTCTGGAAGCGCGCTACATCACGGTAAGCGACTTCAATTCAATCCCGGTTGTACTCGGCTTTTCGTTCAAGTAACCGACCATGAACAGCTCTCTGAAACGTGCCGCGTTTGCATCGCTTCTTGTGTTGGTATCCGCGTGCAGCGGTGGCGACAAGATTGTTTCGCCCGACTCGGTGGACAACAACAATAACAACAACAACAACAATAACGGTCCCAAAAAACTGTCGACCGACGATTCGTTGTACGTCGTCAATCAGATTTCCAGCGCCGCGTTTGCATCCATCAAGGCGCTGCGCAACATCACAGTGCCATCACTTCCGGGGGTCGGTACCTCAGTTCCTCCAGCCCCGTGCAATCCGACAGTCACCGGAACGACCGACTCGAACGGCAACGGCATTCCCGACGACAAACTCAGCACATACACATCCGCCAACTGTTCGTATCCCAGTAACGGAACCGCTGTCGTCGTGACGGGTTAGGTGCGGCTGCAAGACCTGGGCGGAACGTACGGATATCGCGTCACGTACACCAACTTCAATACGATTGGCACGAAAGGCGACTCGACGTACAAGACACTGGTGAACGGAACGATTGAGTACGCATTCACGACCACCACACAGGCGCGCACGCAGGACAATCTCGACATCACGCTGTTCGTTGGCAGTTCGGCCGGAAGCGCCGCACTGCAACGTGTAGCGAGCGGTCTGACGGGTACGTTCGCACCATCCAACGGCAACATCCTGTCGCGCACTGCGCCCTTGCCGAGTGGCACGCTGAGCATGAGCGGAACGATGACGGTCACCGCAACCGCCACCGGAAATCAGATTCCGACCGGCGGACCCGCCAGTCAGACAGTGTCGATGCAGATCTCGACTACCGCACCGATGAACGCAAAT
>JBDTTO010000131.1:0-7486 GCA_039930585.1 Gemmatimonadaceae bacterium | reverse complement strand
GACTATCGGCAGCGGCCGGGGTAACGGGCGCGGCAGGTTTCGGCGTGCGCGGTCCGCGACCACCCAGGCACGCGGCCACCAGCACCGGTGCGCACAAGGCGATCACTCGCAGGAGTGCGTGAACGCGCGACGGGCGAGTCATTATCTCGGCACCGACACAGCGCCAGAAACCTTGCAGTTTCTGACACAACGAACGTTGGTCAGCTTTGGATCTGATTCAAAACCAATCCCCGACAAGACGCGCTTGTTGGGTTGAATGGACTTGAATGCACTATCGCTGAAGATCTGGTCGCGCGCGTTGTCGTACACAAGTTGTTGCGACTCGAGGCGATTTCCGTCTTTGCGAATAATGATGACGTCGCCCCGCCCTTCGAGGCGTTTCAACCCCTCGTGATACGTGCCTTGTCGGGCTGTCAACGTGCCGTCGTCGGCGCCTTGCGGCGTGAAGAATGTGGCATGCACTCGTCGTAATTCGGCGCGCGTTCCGGTCGCTTCCTGATACAGAAATGCGGTGTCGGCCAGCAGACGCCCTTTGCTCACGCCGTTGTCAGTCAACACGGCATTAAAGCCGAAAATCATCTGCTCGGCGGAATCGGGCAGTACGACTTTCTTGGCGGCGATGGGTGCCGGCTTTTGTTTGCAGGCAGCGAACGCTAACACGCATACGAACGCTGCGAGCGTAGAAATGCGCGATGCGTTACGCGACAATCGTGAGTCACGCATCAGGCGACACCGGCGCGCATTAAATCGTGCAAGTGCACAACTCCAACAAGTTTTCCATGTTCGCCGAGCACCGGCATGGCCATGATGCGCGCCTGTTCCATGCGATGCACCACCGCACTACCCAACTCTGTTTCGCGCGCAGTTTTCGGCGACACGGACATCACGCGATGCACCGGAGTATCAAGCGCCGATGCGTCGCGCTCGAGAAAACGCGCGAGGTCGCCACCAGTTATCACGCCCATCACCTTGTCATGTTCCGCAACAATGGCAAGGCCGCGCTGTTTGGCCAGGAGCATTACCGCATCGCGCATTGTTGCGTCGGGCGACAGAACTACCAGCGGATTCATGTCCATCACATCGCCCACACGCGTGAGCAGGCGACGGCCAAGTGATCCGCCTGGATGCAAGCGCGCAAAGTCGTCGGCCTGAAAGCTTTTTTCCTGCAACAATGCAACGGCTAATGCATCACCCAGCGCCATTGTGGCGGTCGTGCTCGTGGTAGGCGCGAGATCGTGCGGACACGCTTCTTCGCGCCCGGCAATTGGCAACAGTATTTCGGCGTGTCTCGCGAGATGTGACTTCGGGTCGGTTGTCATCGCAATGAGATGAACACCCAACCGTGCAAGTGCTTCGATCAGTCCGGTAAGCTCGTCGGTGTTGCCACTCTTCGAAATAAGAATCGCGACGTCATCCGAACTCACCATGCCAAGATCGCCGTGCAAGCTTTCAACAGGATGCAAAAACATCGCGGGCGTTCCGGTCGACGTCATCGTTGCAGCTATCTTGCGTGCAACCAGTCCGGACTTGCCGACTCCCGACACAATCACGCGTCCTTTCGAAGCAGCGATCAACCGAACTGCGCGCACAAACTGTTCATCGAGCGCTTGATGCATGTCATTCAACGCATCACGTTCGAGTTCGAGGACTCGTTGTCCGCGCGCAATGATAACGCTATCAGAACCTGGACCATCCGGGGTTTGCGTGACTGGCAAACTCAATTCACTGATCGTCATCCGACCACCGATGGTGCTGCGATGTCTGTTACGCTCCGGCTGGTCACATAATTCTCAACCGCGGTGTCCCATTCGCCGCGCGCCTGCAACAAAATTTCGCCGAACTCACGCACTGCGCCAAAACCGCCGCGACGATTGAGATGCAACGAGCACGCGCGTTGCACTTCAGCAACGGAATTTCCGACCGCGACGGGAAGTGCCACCTCGCGCAGAATTGGCAAGTCGGGGAGATCATCGCCAACAAACGCCGCGTCGGCATTGGTGAGTCTGAAATCGTGCAGGACTTTGCGCCACAGCCCCAGCTTCATCGCGTTCGGTTCCTGCAACACTGCATCCACATCCAACTCGCGACCTCGATTCGCGACGCTGTGCGAAACACGCCCCGTGACGATCACGACCTTGATGCCGGCTGAACGCAGCAACCAGATGCCGAGGCCATCCTGAATGTCGTATCGCTTGAGTTCAAACGGGGCATGCGATGGGGCAAGGGAATTTCCGATGGCGGCAACTTCGCTCGCACCGAGGTACACGCCGCCGTCGGTTAAGGTGCCATCCACATCGAGACCAACAATCTTGATGCGTCGTGCGAGAGCGGAATCGAGACCGGACGCATGTGCCAACAATGAACTTTCCTGCTCGCTCATGTGTGAATCCGGGCCCAGATGTCCACGCAGCGGGTCAACAGGTCGCCCAAAGTGTCCAGTTTCAGCATGTTCGGGCCGTCGCTGGGTGCGTGATCGGGATCGGGATGTGTTTCGAGAAATAATCCCTGCGCGCCTGCCGCGATTGCCGCGAGCGTAAGCGGCGGGATGAATTCGCGCGCGCCACCACTGGCACCACCGGCTCCCTGCCCCGGACGCTGCACGCTGTGCGTGCCGTCAAAAATGACAGGAACGTCGCACGTTTCACGCATGCGCATGAATGCGCGCATATCGACCACCAGATCACCGTAGCCGAAAAACGTTCCGCGCTCAGTAACCGCAATCTCGCCAGCCTCGCGTCCTGACAACTGCGCGCCACCCTCGACTTTACGCACGGCGCCGAGCATGCCTTCGGGATGCATCCATTGTCCCTTTTTCACATTTACCGGTTTGCCTGTTGCTCCAGCGGCCACAAGCAAATCCGTTTGACGACAGAGAAACGCAGGGATCTGCAACACATCAACGACCTGCGCAGCCGGCGCGCACTGCGATGCATCATGCACGTCAGTGAGTATTGGAAGTCCCGTTGCAGCACGCACGCGATCAAGCGCCGCGAGCCCCGCTTCGAGTCCGGGACCGCGTGTCGCGCCGGGATTTGACCGATTGGCCTTGTCGAAACTCGCTTTGTAAATAATGCCGCCCGGAATTTTCTCAGCTAACCGCACCAGTGTTTCGGCGACGCGCAAATTGAGCGCATCGTCTTCCAACTGACACGGGCCTGCAATCAGGAACAGTTTATTTGACGGAAACAACGACTTCACGAGGCGAGACTCGCTTCGGTGCTGCGTGTTGCGTGCGTGCCCGCACCGTTTGCCGAAACGCCGTTGCCGTTCACGCTAGCCGTTTTTTTTTCACCACCATTTTGATGCACGTTTGCGGCACCGACAAAGCGCGCGAACAACGGATGCGGTCGCAATGGACGTGACTGCAACTCCGGATGGAACTGGCAACCAACAAACCATGGATGGTTTGGCAGTTCGATCATCTCAACCAGTGAACTGTCGGGTGACAGACCGCTCAAGCGCATGCCGTTTTCAACGAACGTTTCGCGAAAACGATTGGATACTTCGTAGCGGTGACGATGACGCTCGCTGACTTCCGGCACGCCGTAAATGTCGGCGGCCAACGAACCCGCTTGCAAGCGGCATGGATACGCACCCAGGCGCATCGTACCACCTTTATCCGTCACTTCGCGCTGCGAATCGAGCAACGAAATCACCGCGTTGTCGCATTCCGGTGCAAACTCGCTGGAGTGACTGTCGGACAAACCGAGCACGTTGCGCGCAAATTCGATAATGGCGACCTGCATGCCGAGGCAAATGCCGAAGAACGGAATGTTCAATTCGCGTGCCGCACGAATTGCTTCCACCATGCCTTCCACGCCGCGTACACCAAACCCGCCCGGCACCAGCAGGCCGTGATGACCGCTCAGAATTTCGCGCGCGCGCTCGGGTGAATCGAACTTGTCGCTGGATGTCCATGCGATATCGACGCCAATATCATTCGCGATGCCGCCGTGAATCAGCGCTTCCTGCACACTCTTGTAGCTGTCAACGAAGTCCGTGTACTTGCCGACCACGCAAATTTTCACGCGCTGATGCGGATGCGTGATGTGTTGCACCATCGTCTTCCACTGCTGCAAGTCGGGAATCGGCGCGGTCAAACGCAAACGGTCCATCACGCGCTCCGCAAAACCCTGCTGCTCGAACGAAATCGGAATTTCGTAAATGGTTGGGACGTCGGGGCTCTCAATGACCGCACCAAAATCAACGTTGCAGAACAAGGCGATCTTGCGCTTCACGTCTTCCGCCATCGGGCGCTCTGTGCGACAGATGAGGAAATCCGGTTGAATACCGATCTGCATCAGCTCACGCACCGAATGCTGCGTAGGCTTGGTCTTTACTTCACCGGCGGCCGTGATATACGGAACGAGTGTGAGATGCACGAAGATCGCATTCTCTTTTCCGACTTCACGACGGAACTGGCGAATTGCTTCGAGAAACGGCAACGACTCAATGTCACCTACCGTTCCACCGATTTCGCAAATCACCACGTCGTTATTGGGCGCGTTGCGTTTGATGGCAGATTTGATTTCGTCCGTGATGTGCGGAATAACCTGTACGGTGCTGCCCAGATATTCGCCGCGACGCTCTTTCGTGATCACGTTTGAATAAATACGACCGGTCGTGATGTTGTTCGCCTGTGAGAGCGGCCGATCGAGAAAACGCTCGTAGTGGCCGAGATCAAGATCGGTTTCGGCGCCATCGTCCGTGACAAACACTTCGCCATGTTGAAACGGCGACATCGTGCCCGGATCAACGTTCAGGTATGGATCAAACTTCATCATCGTGACGCGCAGGCCACGATCAACCAGCAAGCGACCCAGCGAGGCCGCAGCAATGCCCTTGCCCAACGACGACACAACACCGCCCGTGACAAAGATGTACTTGGGCGATTGTACTTGACCTGTTGGCGGGACGATGGGCATCAGCTTGTACTCGGAGTCTGGTTCAACAATGCGCTGCCGGTTGCAGCCGCATGAGCAGTTGTTTCTTGTTCCATCCAGCGCGCGTTGGCGCGCACCAGATCGTCTTCGGTATCGATACCACCTTCAGGCACCGCGGCAACATCTGCGACCGCAATGCGCAGGCCATGAGCCAACGGCCGTAGTTGTTCGAGGCGCTCCACAATCTCCAGCGGATGTGGTGGCAACGAAACCCACTCGCGCAACGCACGCGGCGAATACGCGTAGACGCCAACGTGCTGGCGCACGAGCGTGGATTGCGTCGTTGCATCCGCGGGATCGCGCAAAAACGGAATCGGTGCGCGTGAAAAGTAGAGCGCAAACCCGTTGTTGTCGCGCACAATTTTGACAACATCCGGCCGATTCAGAATGTCGGTGGTTGCAAATGCGCCGACGGTACCGATTTCGGCTTTGCCGCTCGCCACTTGCGAAACCGCACCATGCAGTGCCTCGCGGGTAACAAAAGGCTCGTCGCCCTGCACATTCAGAATTACGTCGTGATGTGCGAACTGGCTGAGCGCGGCCACTTCGGCCACACGATCAGTTCCGCTTGGATGATTGGTGGACGTGAGTACGACGGGTACTTCGTACAACGCACACACGTTTACAATTTCCTGATCATCCGTGGCGACAACACACGCGTTTCCAATTCCAAGGCTTTGCACGCGTTGATATACGCGGACCACCACTGGCACGCCGCCCAGCAGCCGGAGAGGTTTCCGGGGGAGGCGTGTGGCACCCAATCGGGCGGGAATTACTGTGAGGACGGACATCAGACCCGCCCAGCGTACAAGGTTGCAGCAAGATTCACGCCAATTAAGATACGAAAGCTCGCAACCGAAGGCAAACACATATCGCGTTAAGTACGTCCATACTCACTCCGCAGCCGGGATTTAATGCATAACGTGTGGTGGTGGGTGGGATTCAACGCACTGGTCCTGGGCCTGTTGGCTCTGGATCTGGGCGTCTTTCACCGCGAATCGAAGGCCGTTTCGGTTAAGGAAGCACTCGGCTGGAGCGCGGTGTGGATTACGCTGGCAATTGTGTTCGGCGTTGGCATTGGCGTGGTCATGGGCCGCCAATCGTCACTGGAGTTTTTTGCAGGCTATCTGGTCGAAGAAGCGTTGTCGGTCGACAACCTCTTCGTGTTCATCATGATTTTTGGGTTCTTCCGAATTCCCGCGGCGCTGCAGCATCGCGTGTTGTTCTGGGGCATTCTGGGCGCGCTGCTCATGCGCGGTTTCATGATTGGTGCCGGTGCTTTACTGATCGCTCGTTTTCACGTCGTGATTTATCTGTTCGGCGCGTTCCTGATTTTCACAGGAATTCGCATGGCGTTTCAGGGCGAATCACACATCGAACCTGAAGCAAATCCCGTCATTCGCCTGGTACGACGGATCTTTCCCGTCACCACAAAATTTCACGACGACAAATTTTTCGTGCGTGAACCACTCAAAACAGGTGGTGCGCTCCGACTGGTTGCGACACCGCTGTTCGTCGTACTGGTGCTGGTTGAAACCACTGACGTGATGTTTGCGCTGGATTCAATCCCCGCGATTTTCGGCGTGACAAAAGATCCGTTTCTCGTCTACACATCAAACGTTTTCGCCATACTCGGCCTGCGCTCGATGTACTTCGTACTGGCCGGTGTCATTGGGAAATTTCATTTGCTCAAATACGGTCTGTCGGTCGTGCTGGCGTTCGTTGGTCTCAAGATGCTGCTGTCGGAATTTTATCCGATCACGATTGGCTGGTCGCTTGGCGTGGTGGGATTGGTACTGCTGTCCAGCGTGTTGCTTTCCCTCGTGATCAAGCCAAAACACGGGCCACCGGCCGACGGGCCCGTGACATCGCCAGAAAGTTCTTCAAAATCTGCCGCCCCGACTGAGTGAGGATCGACTCTGGGTGAAACTGCACGCCCCACACGGGATGTTCGCGGTGCCGTAATGCGTGAATCTCGGTTGCGTCGTCGGCCGCGACGGCAGTTACTTCGAGTGCTGCGGGCAAACTGGAATGTTCGACAACGAGCGAGTGATACCGCATCACATTAAGCGGCGACGGAACTGACTCGAAAAGACCGGTTCCGTCGTGGGTAATTGCTGAAATTTTTCCGTGCATGACGCGCGACGCGCGCATGACATTACCGCCGTATGCCTCACCGATGGCCTGGTGTCCCAAACACACGCCAAAGATGGGAATTTCCGCGCCCCAGCGCCGAATCAGCGGAACCGAAATACCGGCCTCGGACGGCGTGCACGGTCCCGGTGAGACTACGATCGCCTCTGGACTGAGCAGGCCCACGTCCTCGACCGAAAGTGCGTCGTTGCGGCGCACCTCGATGGTCTCACCCAGCTCGCCCAGATACTGCACGAGGTTGTAGGTGAACGAGTCGTAGTTGTCGAGAACGAGAATCATGAGCGGATTTACGGGCGCGGGTGGAACTGGCGATGCACACTTCGAAGATACTCACGATCCACGTGGGTGTAGATCTGCGTCGTGGCAATGTCAGCGTGCCCCAGCATTTC
>JBDTTO010000130.1:0-7516 GCA_039930585.1 Gemmatimonadaceae bacterium | reverse complement strand
GTCGCTGTTCGACATGGCGTGGTTGGCCACTCGGTATCGCAGTGAGTTTGCATTTTTTGTCGTTCCGCTGCCGGTGCAGCGAGTGTTATTCCCGGTGGCTATTACAATTGGGAAATTGCTCGGGAAATACGCGCGTTACGCCGAATCGCCGGAGCCGGTGATGCGGTAACCGGTGTGAGTGCGCGTGGGCAATTGCAGGGCCCGTGCCGATCGCGAACTCAGTGGAGTTTCACTGGCTGTTACTTCGCTGTTGAATGACCTTCCGCATCGGTGTCTCGCGCGTAGATCTCCTGAACGTGCACCCATATCGTTTCGCGTCATGTCACTGAACCGACGTCAACCGGCCCTCCACGCTGAGCTGGTCGCGCGCGCATGTACGATCATCGCGCTAGGAATAGCGATGGTGATGCGATTACCCGCGCAGCAAGCTCAGCCGTCAGCAGCAACACCCCTTGTAATCGCAGTCGAGGACGCAGCCGATTTGTGGTCGCGGCCGGATGGAACCGGTTTTGCGAATGACGTGGTGACGGCCGCTTTTCGCGCTGCGAAGGTCTCCATTCGCTTGAACGTCGTTCCGTACGCGCGCTGCAAACAGCTCGTCGTTGAAGGCGGAGTTGTCGCGTGCCTCAGCATGTCGCATGATGCGTCCGCGGCATCGGCCGTGCGCTTCCCGTCGATACCGCTGTTTGTCTGCAACACAGAGCTGCTGGAAAACGCCGCGCACCCATTGAGTAGCAATACGCTTTCAACACTTGCGGCGCGCACTCGTGTTGGTGTCGTACTCGGCTACGAATATCCGCCGGCGGTGGACAGTGCGCGACGCAGTGGTCGCATCATTCTTGAAAGTTCACCGTCAGAAGCGATACTGATGCGAAAACTTGCGGCCGGTCGCGTGGATGCTGCGTTGATGAATTTGAACGAGATCAAAACACTCGCATACGTCGCTTCACGCGATGGGCTTGATGCAACCATCGTCAGTCGTGGAAAGCTTGGTGCGCTCGAGTCGTACGTCGGATTCAGTCAGCGCAACGTGCAATCCGGTGCGGCGCTAGCGGCATTTGAATTGGGGATGAAATCCATTCGTGCCAGCGGTGAACTGGCGGCGATTACCAAACGATGGGCGGATTCATCGCGCCTCGAAACGCGCAAGAAATTGACGAAAGGACGCGGCGCGTGAACGGTGCGCGTTCAGCCTCAATCAGCAAGCGACTCTCTGCCTGGTTGACGGGCGGGATTGCGGCGAGTTCTGCGCTGGTGATGCTTGTGGTGGTTCTCGTTTTCCAGCGATCCGCCGAGCGCAGTTTGCGCGTTGAGGCGCAGGAGTCGGGAGAGCGGCTGGCGGCGCTCCTTGCGACGCCGCTTTGGGATCTCGACGTTGATCGCGCAATCGAGATTGGTGAAGCGTTCGCGAGTGATCGACGTGTAGTCTCGATTGTTATTCGCGAACCGGTTGCTGGGACAGTGCGGTCCATTCGGCGCTCATCCACGACGGACACAATTCTTGTCCAGGCGACTTCGATACACGAGGGCCGCCCCGTTGGCGAGGTGACGCTCGCTTTCGATCGTGCGATCTATCGTGCGCAATCCATCGCCATTTTACAAACGGCGTCCATCGTCGCATTGATTGCATTGATTGTCACACTGATTGCAGTGCGCCTTGTGTTACGTCGACTACTGGAGCGTCCGCTGCTGGAACTTTCAGCGCTCGTCAAGAGCGCGGCTGCCGGTGATTTCGATGGGCAGGCGCGCAGCGTCGGTTACGGAGAGCTGCGTGACTTCAGCAACGTTCTCGGTGACATGGGAGAACGAATTCTCACGCAGCTCGCGCAACTCAAAGGCGCGAATGCGCTGCTCGGTCAGGAAATCGCGGCGCGCAAGGAAACGGAATCTGAATTTCGTTTGCGCGGTGCTGCGCTTGCCGCTGCGGCCAACGGCATTTTGATCACCGATCCGGAAGGGCGCATTGAGTGGGCGAACGATGCGTTCGGCGAGTTTAATGGTTATGCGCGCGCCGAAATCATCGGCCGAAATTCAAGCGAGTTGGTGAACTCAGGCGTGCAGGATCGCGCGTTCTATCAACGCATGTGGGACACGATCCTCAGCGGTCATGTGTGGCACAGCGAACTTGTAAACCGGCGCAAGGACGGAACGCGATACTCCGCAGATATGGCAATCTCGCCGTTCAAAGACGATGCGGGCGAAGTCACACACTTTGTTGCCGTCATGCAGGACATTACGCATCGCAAACTGCTCGAAGAACAGGTGCGGCAATCGCAAAAGATGGAATCGATCGGCCGTCTCGCCGGCGGAATCGCGCACGATTTCAACAATCAGTTGGGTGTGATCATCGGACACGCCGAACTCTCTATGCCCGACGCGGGTGACCGTCCGCTGCTGCAGGAATCACTGCACGAGATTCATCACGCGGCAATGCGTTCGGCCGAATTGACACGGCAGCTGCTGACGTTTGCGCGCAAGCAGGAAGTTGTGCCACGTGTGCTGGATGTGAACGACTGCGTGACACACTCGCTCAAGATGCTTGAACGCCTGATTGGCGAAGATGTGCACATGTCATGGCAACCGGCTCAAAATCTCTGGCCGATTTTGATGGATCGGTCGCAGCTTGATCAGATTCTTGCAAACCTCAGCGTGAATGCGCGCGATGCGATTACCGGTGTCGGGCAAGTCACGTTGTCCACCGGCAATTGCACCTTTGATGAAACGTTTGCCGAGGAGCATGCGGACGCAGCGCCGGGCGATTATGTGAAGCTTTCCGTTGGTGATAACGGATCGGGCATGTCCGCCGAAGTCATGGCGCGCATTTTCGAACCGTTCTTCACAACGAAGGATGTTGGAGAAGGAACGGGATTGGGACTCGCAACTGTGTACGGAGCGGTGCGACAGAATCGCGGATTCGTCACCGTGTCGAGTATCGTCGGAACGGGAACGGTGTTCGACATTTATCTACCGCGTCACTTTGGCGACCATGAAGTAGTGGCGGCGCCCCGACCAGCGGTGCCTGCACCGCGCGGTCGCGAAACAATTCTTGTGGTGGAAGACGAAGCAGCTGTACTGCAGATGATTGACAAGGCGCTTACCGCACAAGGTTACACGGTGCTCATGACCGCCCGCGCGGCCGATGCGCTCGCTGTTGTCGCGAGTCATGCAGGCGACATCCATCTGTTGCTCACCGATGTTGTGATGCCGGAGCTGAGCGGTGTCGATCTCGCCGAACGACTTATTGCAGTCAGACCGCGCATGCGCGTGTTATACATGTCCGGCTTCGCGCGCGATCGAAACGGCGGCGGTGAGTCGCTTGCTGCGGGCAGGCAGTTTCTGGCCAAGCCGTTCACAGTCGGAACGTTGGCGGCCAAGATACGTGAAGTACTCGACGCCGAGTAGCACGAACGCTGGCGTCTCGCGATGTTGCGCTACAACTGTCCCGTATTTCCCCACGCTGCCAACTGCGTCTGATATTCGGCGCGATCATAACGGTCGAGTGTGAATGCGGACGCATGTTCGGGCATGGCATGACCAAGAATGTGCGCAGCGAGTAATTCGCCGGCAGCCGGAGCCGCCATCAAACCGTAACCGGAAAACGCGCAGTTCACGAACGCGCCGCGCACGGACGTTGGTCCGACCAGCGGTCGGTTCTCTTCTGTCTTTGTGTAATAGCCGCCGTCGATATACATGTGCGGCAAGCGTTCAACGTATGGTGCGAGAGCTGGTGCCAGCGCGACCATTCCGCGCATCACCACTTCCGCATACACCGGATCATCTTCGAGCGGAAAAATTGGTGCACCGTAACGATGCGAACTGTGATAATCCCACAGCATCAATACCGTTTGATTCCTGCCATACCCTTCGGGGCGCAGATGAATTCCCGCGGGCATTTGTTGCGTGAGCCAGCGTGTTGATTCATCAGACGCGAGTTCTGCGCGTTCGTCGTCACTCCATGTGAGTGATTGCGCATCATCAAGAATCACGAGTCCCGCGTTACGATCAATGACCTCAAGCGTGTCTTCGAAAGCAGCCTTCAGGTGCATTTCGGAGAACAGCGGCAAATCGACACCCATCAGTGCGCCAACTTCGCGCGCGTACGGTCCGGCGGCGTTGATAAATGTCGACGTCGCAATTGTGTGTTCGACGCCGTCGCTGGTTACAACCGTCACGCTTGATACGGCGCCATTCGTTGTATTGACCGCACGCAGACGACCGGACAACGTTGTCACGCCCGCTTCTTTCGCCGCGTCCAACAAATACATGCCGAGCTGTTGTCCGCTCATCCAGCCGCAGCGGCGCGCGTGTATGACGGCTTTCACATCCGGCGACAGATACGGAAACTGCGCGCGAATTGCGGACCGATCGAGAAAGATGTCTGCGCCAGTGGGATGATTGTGAAATCCGCGATGCGCACTTGGCTGATAAGTTTTCGCGTCGTTTGCGTTGTGGTAGATGCGGACGTCACCTGCCCCTTGTGACGAGGCGAGTTTGGCATCCGACAAAAACTGTTCGACCTTCAGAGCATTGGCCGTCGCGTACAGATATCCGCGCCGATTGAGCAAAAACTGATTGCCATTCGCGTCGGCCCACGACTCCAGCATGTCGATGCTGCGGTTCATCAGCTTGACCATCGCGTCGTCGGGACCAGGCCACCAGTTGCGATACGCTTCGGTCGATTTGTCGCTGGTGAGCGTCATGGGTGGCAATTCGTCGATCAGCACGACGTCGCGAACGCTATGCACAACGGCCAGCGAATGCGCGGCCGCAATTCCGGCGATGCCTGCTCCGCAAATCACCACTTCGGCGCGCGTTTTCGAATTCATGGCGTAGGATAGCGAAGCGGAAGCCGGATTCGCCATGCGATAGTCGCGCAAGGCCGTGCGTCGACCAGGCCGCCGCGATCAAGACGTCGAAAATGGCATGACAACGGTGACAGCAAGCTGTGGGTCGTTCGTTACACAATCCGGCAGATGCTGTGACAGGACAGGTCGACACTACGCTCTCTGCTTCATTAGTGCGACCCTCTAAAGAACCAACGTCATGCGCAATCGCCGTCTCGCAACCGTGGCCCTGTTGGCCGTCGGCGCGACCTTGATCTTCTGGGCCTGCTCGGATTCCGGCCCATCAACTCCAGTTCTGGACCCGAACGGCGTCGCCTATTCATTTGTGACGTTGGGTTGCAACCGCGTTGCGGCCGGCGACACGATTGGAAATGCCAGCACCGCAAACGTTGCGCAGCTGAACAAAACGTACGCCGACATTGCCGCGCTCAGCCCGAAGCCGAACTACCTGTTCTTCACGGGCGACATGGTGCTGGGTTACACGAACGACAGCCTGAATCTCGACAAGGAACTCAAGGCATGGGTCGCGTTGTGGCAAGCGTCGCCCGCCGCTGCCGCTGGTATTGAACTCGTTGCTGTTCCCGGCAATCACGAAACCGAAAACGTGGCCAAGGTTGCAACATCACCGGCTGAACGCACGTGGCTGCGCGATCTCGCGCCATTCATTGCACACGGCGGCAACGGACCTGCCGCTGGCGTTGATGGATACACGACCGATCAGAGCAAACTTACGTATTCATTTGATTACAAAGACGCGCACTTTGTAACCATCAGTACGGACGGCGTTGGCAAGGATTGGCATGTACCGACTACATGGGTTGCAAGTGATCTCGCCGCCGCACGCTCACGTGGCCAGAAACACATCTTTGTATTCGGACACAAGCCGGCGTACGCATATCCGACCGTGCCGACAGACGGGCTCGCGTTCGATCAAACGTCACGCGATGCGTTCTGGGCTTCGCTGACGTCGAATCAGGTTGAGGCGATGTTCTCGGCGCACAACCACGTGTTCTATCGGTCCCAGCCGACGAACAAAACGTTTCAGGTTATCGCCGGAAACGGTGGTACGGCGCTCGACGCGGGGCTTGATCTGTCGATTCCAAACACCGGTGCGTATTTCGGATTTACGCTGGTGCAGGTATTGAATTCTGGACGCGTGATCATGAAGAGTTATGGCCGTGACATTCCGGCGGCCGGATACACGGCCGCGGTAACTGGTGCGACGACTGTCCGCGACTCGACCGAGATTACCTGGAAGTGATTGCAGGACGCTCCATAACATGTTGAACGGTCAGTCAAAAGCAGTGCGACGCAATGCGTGGATCGTTCGCGCGAGTGTCGCACTGCTTGTTTGTGCAGTGGTCGGAGCAATGGGTCGGCGTCAAATGCATAAAGCTTCCGACGAACCGGCAATCGACGACACGTCGCGTTGGCTCGCTCGCGCAGCCGATTCGCTTGACGTGTCTCTTGTGCGTTTGGCGGTTGCCATTGATTCGTCGGCAGGCATTGGCGGAGACAGTGCAAAGAATGCGAACGATCTTCGGCACGCTTTCGCACAGGCCCGAACGCAATACAAGCACATGGAAGGTGCCGTTGAATTTTATGCGCCTGCGCTTGCCGCATCGCTCAACTCACGTCGGCAGGAAGTGGATGACGATGATGCGCCGCCGCCATCCACGTTGGCGCCCGGTGGATTTCCGGCGCTTGAAGGCATGGTGTGGCCTGCACTGAATCGAGACAGCGTTCCGCGCGCGCACGTGATGGTTGATGGAATGCGTCGGGTGGTTGGGCGCATTCGCGCGCTTGCCAGTGCACTCGCACCGACGGATGCGCAGGTGATTGAACTCGCGCGACTGGAAATGACTCGCATTGCGACGCTTGGTATTGCCGGATTCGATGCACCGGTGACGCACGCGTCAATGACGGAAGCCGCTGATGCGCTGGATGGACTCCGGCAACTCTTTGCGAATGCCGGACCTGCGCGTTGGCCGGAACATCGCACGGAACAACGGGCCATTGATTCGACGTTGAACCGTGCGGCGTCAATGTTGCGAGCACATCCCGACTTCGATTCGTTTGACCGGCTGCTGTATATCACGTCGTACGCAGAACCCGCGGCATTGACCGTTGACGCGTTACGAAAGACGAAAAAGACAACCGCCATTCGTATTCCGCGAGGATGGCGTTCGGATGTTGCGTCAGTGTTCGGAGCGGGCGCATTCGATCCGCGCGCCTATGCGGCAGCGACTGCGCCATCATCGACACCAGCGTTAGTCGCACTCGGCGAACGATTGTTTTCTGATCCGGCGCTTTCTGGTAATGGGAAACGTTCGTGCGCGTCGTGTCATGTGCCATCGCATGCGTTTACCGATGGCTTATCGCGCGCCGTTCGAATTGACGGTCACGGACTTGTGGCGCGTCATACGCCAACGCTGCTCAATGCTGCGCTCGCATCCGCGCAGTTTGCAGATGAACGCTCGGTCACTATCGAAGAACAAATAGTGCGTGTGTTGGAAAGCGAAGCCGAAATGGGTAGTTCAATTGACAAGGCGACAGCGGCCATTGCGCAGCGGCATGATTACGTCGCGGAATTCTCAGGAGTATTTGGCGGTGATGCCGACGGTGCAGTAACCGAATCACGAATGCGTTTCGCCATCGCAGCGTTCGTGCGC
>JBDTTO010000129.1:0-7531 GCA_039930585.1 Gemmatimonadaceae bacterium | reverse complement strand
CGTCATCGCTGGCACGTGCACGATCGAAAGCTTCACGGTACATCTCTTCAAGATTCGTCAGAATACGATCGCGTGAACGCGACATACGCAGGGCCTCTAGGGCTTTGGTGGTGAGTCGGGGCGGGAGATCATGTGGCGAAGCCGCCGCCTCATCCGAAACTTCGAAGAGGCGCTTCGCCTGCGAAAACAGAAAACGACGTGAACTATCCGGAATGTTCACTGGGTCCTGGAGAACATGAAACGCACAGAAGTGTTTGCCCGGGATGACTTTCGTTGCGTGTACTGCGGAACCGTCAATCCCGTCGAGCTGCTAAGTGTAGACCATGTGCAGCCACGAGTGAAAGGTGGCGACAGCTCTGGCGGCAACGTAGTGACAGCTTGCATGCCTTGCAATACGGCCAAAGGCCATCGATCGCTCGTGCAATTTCTGATGGAATCACCGGATGCGCGCCGGAACTTCTTCAAATTCGCGTTGTATGTATGGCCTAGACACATGCAAGCCGTTCAGGAGGAGCTCGCGCGGCGCGGGTGTAGTGGGGGGCTTCCGGGTCACGTGGAGGGACACCGGAGGGAGCGCGGCTCCTCCTAACGCTTGTGGTCTCCAGAGGGCGTCAGCAATGACGCCCTTTGTGTTGTCTGTCAGTGAGTATCACGAATGCGTACTTGCTGCAGAATTAACGACGTGCGGTTTACGCGCCCAGTCGATGAAACACGGCCTCCTCAATCACTCGGCCCTGCTTCAAATGCTCCATTACAATGCGCTCCAGTAATTGCGGCGTAACGCCCGCGTACCACACGCCTTCTGGATACACGGCGACAATCGGACCGCCGGCGCAGACACCGAGACACGGCGCCTCGCTCCGCTTCACACGTGTTGGTCCGAACAGCAGTCCCTCGCGCTGCAGCAGCGACGCCAAATGGCTGTAAATCGCTCGGCCCTGACTTTGCTTGTTGCAAAATCCGCCCGTGCACACCAGCACGTGACGACTGTATGGCTCCATAAGCGATCGCTCCATAAGCGGAGCGGGTTTGCCAAAATCGGACAGAGCTACTTCCTCGACTCTGATTCTTCGGCGGCTCGGCGTTCCGCGCGATCCTTGACCAGGATGTACATGCCGGCCATCGCGGTCGCTGTGCCAAGCAGGGAGAGGGCAATACCGAGGTTGCCACGGCTCTGCATCCAACGCGCCGACGCGGCCGCAGTCAGAAAACCCAGTCCGGAAAGCAGCAGCCCTCGGCGTTGCGTGGCGCTGTAGTTGCCGCCGCGGTGTGTCAGGGATGCGCCAACCATCCAAGCACCGCCCGCGCCAACAACAAACGTCGTCACCGACTCGCCGTTCCACTCCATTGGCCACTCCCGGACATCGCCTGCGGGAATCCATCGACGCGCCGCCCGTTTGGGTGCGCCCGGGAAAGATAACGGGAAAGCTGGCGTATCACGACCCGCAGGAAACTGGCCCTATTGCATAGGTCGAATCTCGACGGTGTGATGACCGCCATCGTCCACCAATGGAATCGCATCGGAACCCGTCGATCTACCATCAACCGTTACAGCCGCGCCTCGCCGCCGCACCGCGCGTGGTTCGTAAATCGTGATGTCGTATTCCGTCGAACCGAATCGATAGTGAACGGAATACTCACGCCACGACGTTGGCACGCACGGATTGATGCGAAGCACATCACCTTCGCGCGTGAATCCCAGAATGTTTTCCAGTCCAACGCGATACATCCAGCTGGCCGATCCCGTATACCAGGTCCATCCGCCTCGGCCGACGTGTCCTTTCGCGGTATACACATCCGCAGCAACGACATACGGCTCCACTTTGTATGTCTCAATCGCTTCGGGCGTGGCGCCGTGCGTGAGCGGATTGATCATCTGATACAACGCAAATGCGCGATCAGCATCACCGCGCATGGCCGTTGCCATGACCGCCCACAGTGCACCGTGCGTGTACTGCGCACCGTTTTCACGAACACCTGGCAAATATCCCTTGATGTAACCGGGATCATGCGTGCCTTTGTCAAACGGCGGCGTGAGCAGCATGATGAGTCGCGCGTCTTCGCGCACCAACTGACGATCCAGCGCACGCATGGCCTGCTCTTGCCGGCTGAGCAATCCCGCTTTGGAAATCACACTCCAACTTTGCGCGATGGCATCAATGCGGCACTCGTCGTTGGTTGCTGACCCGAGTGGCGTGCCATCATCGAAATACGCGCGACGATACCAGTTGCCATCCCATCCATTTGACTCAACCGCGGCCACATAGTCATCGGCCTGTTTTCGAAACTGCTGCCCGACTTCAATGTCACCGTGTGCTTGCGCCCGTCCGGCAAAATTGCGCAACGTGTTGATGAGAAACCACGCGAGCCACACACTCTCGCCACGGCCCTCAGCGCCAACGCGACTGAATCCATCGTTCCAGTCACCAGTGCCAATCAGGGGCAACCCGTGCGCGCCAACCGTACACGCGCGCGCCAGTGCGCGGCGGCAGTGTTCGTAAATACTGCCATGTTCATCCGTCACCTGCGGCAGATCATACACTTCGTGCTCGTGCGGCTCCAGTGAACGCATGTTGAGGAACGGCACGTATTCATCGAGAATTGAATTGTCACCAGTCACTGTTACGTAGTGATCAACCACATACGGAAGCCACACGAGATCGTCAGAGAATCGCGTACGCACTCCCCGCCCCGTATGCGGATGCCACCAGTGCTGCACATCGCCCTCAAGAAACTGTCGACGCGCCGCGCGTAGAATGTGATCGCGCGCAACTTTCGGTTCGGCGTACACGAACGCCATGACATCCTGCAGCTGATCGCGAAATCCGTACGCGCCGCTGCTTTGGTAAAGCCCCATGCGCGCCCACATACGCCCCGACAGCGCCTGATACAACGTCCACTTGTTCAACATCGCGTTGAGCGCGCGATCGGGCGTCCGAACGCTGACCACGCTCAATCGTTCGTCCCACTTCTTTCGATTCGCTGAAAGTGCATCCGATGCGTGGGTTACTTCGCGCAGTTTGGTCAACTGCTCGCGCGCATCCGCGTCGTTTCGCGCGGAACCCAGCAACACCGCTATCTCGCGTGTTTCGCCGGGTGCCAAATCAATGTGTGATTGCAGCGCCGCACACGGATCCAGTCCGACTCCGGTTTCACCCTTCAGCTCGCGCATGCGGAATGACATTGGATACGCCAACGATCCGTTTCTTCCGATGAAAGCGGCGCGACTGGCCGTGTATGCACGCACATCTTCGCTGATTGCCAAAAACGCGACACGATCGGCAAAACCCGCTTCATACCGATTCTGCGCGAACATGGCACACTGCTCCACATCATACCACGTGCGAACCGCGTGACGGGTTTGTGCTCGATTTACTCCCAGCGTCCATTCCGCATACGCAGTGATCTCGATGCTTCGCACCGTGTCCGTCGTATTCGTCAGCCGAAGAATCGAAATCTTGACGGCGCCTTCAACAGGAACGCCCATCGTCAATTCTGATTCAATACCGTGCTGCGTTGACTTGAATGCGGAGAACCCCGCGCCGTGTTCAACACTGAACGACGCCGCAGTCTTGACCGGCGCCGGCGTCGCACTCCACAACGCGCCCGATACTTCGTCGCGCAGGTACAACGCATCCGTCACCTGATCGGACACGGGATCATTATGCCACGCGGTGAGACGATAGAAGTAGCTACTCTCGGCCCACACACAACCCGCACCGCGTTCAGATACCTGAAATCCGCCGTCGGCATTCGCAATCACGTTCGACCACGGCGCCGGCGGCAATCGCCCCTCAGTCAGGCGCACATGATAGTTGTCGTGTTCATCCAGACCGCCGTACCCGTTGTCAAAAACAAGCGGAACACTCGTCACTGTCGGCGATGATTCCGGCGTACGAGTGGCCACTCCAAAGGAGGGGGTGTTACGTCGCTCGTTCGGGATGGCCATGAACGGCGGTGGCGTTACAAATCGCCGAATCGGAACAATCGGCGCGGTTTCCAGTTCACGCGCATCGATCACGACGTCCGACAACTTGCGCTCATCGCATGTGATAACAACACGCGACGAAGCCACCAGCATCAGCGCCGCATCATCCGGAATGTTTTCGGCGCGCCGAATAAAGATGCCACCCGGCTTCTCAACAAACTCCGCTTCCAACGCGCTCAGCATCGCTTCGTTGATACGACTGTTCAGTTCTTCCAGATAACCATGCTGCTGCGTATTGATGACGACGAGGTCAATCAGCAAACCGCGGCGACGCCAATATCGATGCGCCGCAAAGAGCTGACGCAACATTGGCAATCCGCCAACGGTCCCGATGGTCGCCTGCAGAATGGGCATGTCGCCAGAAATACCGAGCGACCACAGCGTGCCCTGCGAACCACGATTTTGCTGACGCAGTTCGCGAGGCGGGCCCAGTGCTTCGCCCGCAAAGAACAAATGTCCTGCCAGCTCCTGAAATACGGCGGCATCGGTTGGAGAAATTCCCAACTCATTCAACTCGATTTGCGTCGAGGTCCACGCAAGATCCAGCGCACGTTCGGCGGCACGTGGATCGCGATAGCGATCGGCCAATTCGAATGCGCGCTCACGCGTTGGCGCGACAAGTGTGGTGAACGCGACGCTGGCTGAACGTCCGGCCGGAACGGTGAGACTCGAGCGCAACGAAAAGATGGGATCCAGCACGGCACCCGTAGTGCCCGAAAGCGGATCATTGTGATCCAGCGCGGCCGGATTTCGTACAGTGCGACCGCGGCCCAAAAAGCGCGAACGATCGGTCTCGTATGACACTGGCGACGCCTGATCGCTCCTTGCAATAACGTGAACACACCAAACGGGAACATCCGTTGCGTTGCGCGGCCGGCGCGTGGCCGTCAAGGCACTGCACCACGCATGCCATTCCGTTTCCACAAACAGATTCGAAAACGCCGGATGCGCGCTGTCCGCTTCGGGGGGCGCAAGTACGACTTCACCGTAGCTCGTTACTTGCACAACGCGGTCGTGATCGCTCAGGTTCGTCACTGTCACACGTCGGACTTCGGCCGCATCAACCGGAACCGCAACAATTTCCGTTCGCGTTTCCAGCTCACCGTCCAGGCGCGTGAATGTCACACGATCCGTTGCCAGCACTGCCAAATAGTTGTCTGCCGGTACACACGCTGGCTGATACGAAGTCGACCAGTGTCGATGCGTCGCGTTGTCCTGCACATAGCAGAACTGTCCCGTATTTTCGAGAGTCGCATCCGCTTTCCAGCGCGTGACGGCCAGTCCGTTGAAACGACTGTACCCGCTGCCGCTTTGCGTGAGCATCACCGTGTACGGTTGATATCCCAGCAGCGCAACTTGCGGTGCAATCGTGTTTGGTGTTGTGAATTCGCGTGCAACGGGTTGTTCAACAACTTCTTCGGCGCGCTCGGTCGGTGTTGGCGTATCAAGCGGATGTTGCACCGTAATTCTTCGCGGAATGCGCTCGTGCAACAACAGCTCGGCCGATCGCACACGCGAATCCGAGTGGAACCGGCGCTGCCATGTAAAATCGCGCAACACGTTGGTCAGTGACACGAGACTCATGCCCACGTGATGCGACATGAAGTTTTGCACGACGGCAAACGCCGAGCCGGGTGTGGGCCGGGTGTAGTCCATCGCGTCGTAAAATCCGTATTCGCCCAGCATGCCCATGGTTTCAAGGCGTCGCAAATTCTGCAGCGAGCGCACGGGATCGATCATGGCGGCCAGCGCCGTGGCATATGGCGCAACAACAAGGTCGCGGCCCATGCCACGTTTGAGCGCGAGATTCGGAATACCGAACGCCCGGTACTGATACGTGAATTCACGATCACGCACGTTGTACGCACTTTCGCTGATGCCCCACGGCACCTGGCGACGCTCGGCGTACGAGATCTGTCGTTGCAGGGACGCTCGATACGTGGCACTCAGCACCGTCGAACGAAACGCGCGCATGATGAGCACCGGCATCAGGTATTCGAACATCGTGCCTGTCCAGGAGACGAGTGCAGTCGCGCCTTCGGTGTGCGCTAATTGGCGGCCAAGCAGAAACCAATGTTCAACCGGCACCTGATTGCTCGCGATGGCCATGAAACTTGCCATGCGTGATTCGGAGGCCAACAAGTCGTAGTGCGACGTGTCTGCCGAATGCGTGCCGACGTGGTAGCCGATGTGGAACAGCTTGCGCTTCGCATCAAACAAGAAGGCGAAGTCCATTTCCTGCGACATGACATCGGCCCGGTCCGCAATATCGTGCAGTCCGAGATCATGGCACGCTTGTTGTAGCGCGACAAGATATCCCGCGAGGTTTCCACTATCGACCGTCGAGACATACGATGGTTCGAGCACGCGCAATTTGTGCAGCTCATACCAGTTGTAGAAGTGCCCGCGGAATCTTTGCAATTTGTCCAGCGTGTCAAACAACAGTTCGAGCCGCTTCTTCGCGTCCGGCAAATCGATGAAGTTCAGATCATACGCGGAGATAATCGCCAACATCTGCAGACCAATGTTGGTGGGTGACGTGCGCATGGCCACGACAGGCGCCGGATCTTCCTGAAAATTGTCTGGCGCCAACCAGTGTGTGTCTTCAGTGGCAAACTTCTCAAAGAACTTCCAGTGCACTTGTGCGTAACGCAGTGCATCGGCGCGCAGACTGGCGGAGAGCACACTGCGCGTGGCGCGCATTGGTGCGCTTAACCTGCGGGCAAGACCGGGCGACGATATCCAGAGTGTAGTGACGCTCCAGTATGTCAGAAACGAAATCGCAAGAGTCTGCCGCGAATCAATTCCGGCACCTTTCCAAAGCGCATAGGCACTCGCTGCGATCGCATAAAGCACAACGAAGATCAGCGATGGTTGCATCTTGCGGCGCACAGCATGTTTGTCGTTCGCGTGCAACCGCTCGGCGCGCTGGGCCGTTTGCCACTCGAGCAAATGTTTGCGCGAGACCGTCAGTCGATACAATGCGCGCACAATTGCATCTGCAGCGGTCCACACCTGATGCGGAAGAAACGTGATGGCCAGGCCGGCTTGTTTTGCACTGACGACCGCATCTTCCGCCGCCGCCTGGTAGTACGATCTCCAGGATTTGTCCGACGGCGGTCGCACGAGCGTAATCAAAATCGAGATCACCCATGGCGCGGCGATCGCAGCGAAGACCAACAGCGTCCATCGGAGCGGTGACCCGGGAAGGATCGTCCATCCGGCCAACAGGAAGACCAGCGCGGCAATCTCGACGATGCTGCGACGCATGTTGTCGAGAATCTTCCACTGCGAAAGCAACGACAGCCGATTCTGCTCAGCGCCGCCGGGGCCGGGTACGCGACGAGCCAACCACGGCAGCAATTGCCAGTCACCGCGCGTCCATCGGTGTTTACGACGCGTCCACGTGAGATAACGCGTGGGGTAATCATCGTAGACCACAATGTCGGTCACGAGTCCGGCGCGTGCGTAGTTGCCCTCGATCAGGTCATGCGAGAGCAGCGTGTTTTCGGGAAAACGACCGTTCGTAGCAAGTTCAAATGC